>NZ_JBFARO010000125.1:0-23234 GCF_040677125.1 Actinomadura sp. NPDC049382 | reverse complement strand
GCAGCGGCCAGCGGGCCTGCGCGGCGAGCGTCGCGAGCCGTCGGGGGTCGGCGCGCGGCTCCGCGAGCAGCAGGTGCAGCAGCCGGGTGCGGTACCGCTGCACGGCGGGCGCCACCTGGCGTTCGGCGCATTCGGCGAGCTCCGCGGCGTACCCGGCGGCGATCACCGCGGCGACCGCCTCCATGTAGCAGAACTGCGCGTCCACGACGAGGCTGAGCGCGGCGTGGTCGAGGTCGAGGCCGCCGGGGACGGCGCCGAGCGTCCGCCACGCGACGGACGCGGACCGCCGCAGCGCCTGGTGCGTCTCGACGGGGTCGCGCCCGTCCCGCGCGAGGTGCCGCCCGACCCGCAGGTAGAACGCCGACACCCGCTCCCAGCCGGCGCCGGGGTCCTCGACGAGGTCGCAGAAGTGCCGGATCCCGGCGGCGACGCCCGCCCGCGCCCGCCCGGCCTCCTCCTCGCCGATCTGCGGATCGCCCCGGCGCAGTTCGCCCAGCAGTTCGTCGGCGGCCCGGTCGACGTGCGGCCGGAGCCGCCGCGCCACCCATGCCGGCACTTCCTCGAACGCGCGGACGTCCAATGCTGTGCGCACCACTCGCCATTCCCCCCTGCCTGGGCACCCGCCGGTCCGCGGGCGTTTCCCCAGGATTCCCGATCCCCTCCGAGCACGGTTGTCCCTGAATTAACCTGTTGGCCGATCTTTCCTGGAGTCAATTGACAAAAGCCCAGGTAGTACGTGTGCTCGCCATTTCTGGATGCAGCGGGCCAAGCAAATCCGGCGGCCAATCGGCGAAATGCCGGGTCAGCGTCCGCCGTAGGTGTCGAGGGCGGTGATGCGCCAGTGGCCTCCGCGGTGGACGGCGGTGACCGTGAGCATGGCGGGGGCGTGCGTGCTCGTGCCGTCCGACGTGCGGGTGGTCTGCTGGTCGGCGAAGACGAGCACCACCGCGCGATCGCCGGTCAGCGTGGTGACGGCGCTGTCGGTGACGCGCGTGCTGAGGACGGTCTTGGCCTTCGGGGCGTCCTCCCGCACCTTCGCGAAGACCTCCTCGTACTGCCTCACGGCCTTGCCGGTCAGCGCGTCCTGAGCGGCCTTCTGTGTGCGCGCGGGGTCGGTGTAGTTGAACGAGAAGACCTTGCCGACCATGTCCGCGACGGCGCCCTTGACCTCGCTGGTGGCCGCACCATCGGTGAGGGCGGTGTTGCGGACGGCCGGATCGTCCCGCACGGCGTCCGCCTGCCGCAGCGCCCAGACACCGAACACGGCAAGCAAGACGGCGACAACACCGAGCACAACGGGCGATGCAACATCAACCCGCAGCCGGGAAGGCGACACGTTGACCCGCGACAGACCTCGCATGGTCACCACCCCCGCCGAGGCGACGTCCCACTGGGGCGGCTGTAAAGGGGCATGGGGCTGCACCTCACATCGTGTCCGTTGGGGCCTGGCCCAGCTCGCTGAGCTTCCAGCCCGCAGGCGTCCGGGTGACCTTGCCGACCAGACGGCTCTGCTTGACGGCAGGCGCGCCCTCCGGCGGGGTCACGGTGATCTCAACGGCGACAAGGATGCGGGCCTTGCCGGAACGCTCGTCCAGCTCAGCAACGGCGGCGTCCAGGATGCGTGCGGTGGTGATCGTCCGGGCCTTCTTCACCTGTGTCTCGAAGGCGGCACGCCCCTGCGTGATCTGCCGGTAGAGGTCGCTGGTGGTGGAGTCCTGCCACGTCTTCAGGCCGGACGCGAGGTCGCGGTAGTCGAGCGTGTTGAGGTTCTGGACGGCCTGCTCCCCCGCCTGGAGGGCCTCGTCGCGCGTCCGGGAGTAGGCGTGGGCGTCGTCGTGCGCCGCCGAGTACCAGGACCACCCGGCCCAGGCGGCGAAGAGCGCGGCGAGGACGAGGAGGGCGGTCGCCGTCCGCCGGAGGGTGTCGTCGGCCATGGGCGCCGCCTTTCAGGCAGAGGCCAGGTCGGTGATCGACCAGTGGCCGTGGTCGCGGTGCGCCGTCACGAGCAGCTGCGCGGCGGCCGGTGTCCCGCCGGGCCTGCCCGCGCGGGTGGCGGTCTGGTCGAGGAAGACGAGCAGCCGCGCGTCGTCGCCGGTCAGGGAGATGACCCCGGCCCGGACGACGCGCGTGGTCAGCGTGACGCGCTGGGCCGCGGCCTGCCGCTTCACCTGCCCGAACAGCCGTCGGTACTCGGTGAGCGCGGCGCCGGCGAGTTCCCGGTTCGCGGCCTGCTCGGTCGCGGCGACGTCGCCCGGGCCGTAGGTGAAGACCTTGCCGAGCGCCGTGGACACGTCGCCGATCACTTCGGTGGTGGCGACGTCGTCCAGCACGGCCTCGTCGTGGGGGTCGGCGTCCTCGCGGAGGAGCCCGGCAGCGGGACGCAGCGCCAGTGCGAGCAGAGCGACGGCGAGTGCGATCATGAGCGGCCGCCTCATCGCGCACCGGCCGGGATCGCGGTGAGCGATTCGAGCCTCCAGCCGGACGGCGTCCGCGCCGCCCCGGCCTCGAAGCGCTTGCGCTGGAGGGTCGGCGCACCATCCCCCAACGTGAGCTTCACCTGGACGGACGCGATGACCCGCGCCTTCCCCGCGCGGACGTCGAGGGACGTCACGGCCGCCCCGGCCACGGTCGCGGCGGCGGTGGTGCGCGACCGGCCGATCTTCGCGCGGTTCTGCGGCCGGTCCTGTTCGAGCTGCTCGCGGAGCGGTCCGGTGGCGGCGTCCGACCAGGCGCGGAGCCCGGCGTCCACCTGCGCGGGGTTCATGGTGTTGAGGGCCGCGATCTGCTGCCGCGCCGCCCGCAGGACGCCGTCGCGGGTGTGGTCGGGGCCGCTGCGGGCGCCGGGCTCGTCCTGCCACACCGTCCAGGCCGACCAGCCGAAGAGGACCACGGCACCGAGCACGAGGCTCCACCCTGCGACGCGCGGGGGTCGGGTCTTCGCTCTCCCGGGCATCAGGGGGCTCCCCGCAGGCCGAGGAGGTCGCTCATGGATGCAGGCCCCTCAGCCACTCCAGGGAGGGCCAGTGCACCCGCCAGAGCGGAGCTTCCATTGCCGAGTACCGAGCCCGCGCGCGCTGGGGCGGGCACTGGTCGATGCGGGGCGTTGCCTGCGCCGCGCACGTTGACGCCCGTCGACGCAGGAGTGGCGCAGTGCGCGGCAGTGTTGAGAGCTGGGCCAGGGGACGTGTCCAGGCCGTTGCGGTACTTCGTCCCCCCGTAGCCCGACGTGCAGTTAGGCGGCTCGAAGAAGGTGGTGACCATCCCGAAGTTGAGCCGACCGTCCTGCACGACGGACCTCCCGGACGCGACCGCCGCCGGAAGCTTGGCGAGGAGCTGCTCCAAGCCCTCCGAGCGCGGCGCCAAGAGATCGGACGTGGTCAGCAGGTTCGCGACCAGCACGCTGAGGGACGGGTCAAGGTCCCGGACCAGGTCGCGGAACTCGCCCGCCGCGCCGGGCGCGGTCGACACGAGCCTCCGGAAGGCCGGGTCGGACGTGCGGAGCTGCTCGGCGAGGAGCCGCGCGTTGCGTCCGAACGACTTCAGCGACGCGGCCTCCTCGTTCTGCGTGCGCAGGACGGTCTCGCCGTCGCCGATCAGGGACGTGGTCGGCGCGGCGTTCTCGTTCGCCGCCCGGGTGAGGGAGCGGGTGCCGTCGAGGAGCGCCTGGAGGTTGGGGCCCTGCCCGGCGAACGCCTGCCCCAGTTCGCCGACGAGCGTGCGGAGCGCGTCGGTCGGGACGGACGCGGCCAGGTCGTTCACGCTGGTGAGCAGGTCCGTCACGGGCGCGGGCGTCGCGGTCGCGGCGCGCGGGATCACCGAGCCGGCGGCCAGGTAGGGGCCGGACGCGGTCACCGGCCGCAGGTCGATGTACTGCTCGCCGATCGCCGACCGGTTCGCGACGACGGCCCGGGTGTTGGCCGGGACGCGCGGCGCCGACTTCTCGATCTTCAGGTCGGCCAGCACGCCCGCGTCCGTCAGCCGCAGTTCGCCGACCCGTCCGACCGAGGTGCCCCGGTAGGTGACGTCGGCGTTCTCGGCGAGCCCGCCCGCTTCGGCGAGGTCGGCGGTGACGACGTAGTAGTCGCGGTAGCCGACGTAGCCGCCGAGGTCGGCGTAGTTGAGCCCGACGTAGCCCATCGCGAGGAGCCCGACGATGAGGAAGACGATGTTCTTGATCCTGGTCGCGGCGGTCGGCATCAGTTCCCCTGCGGCGGTGCGATGGGCGGGACGACCTCGGTCCCCGGACGGGCCGTGATCCGCAGATACACGTTCAGGTAGTCGCCCTTCACGGCCGGCAGGACCGCGTCGGTGAACGGGTAGGTCAGCAGCACCTGCAGCGCGTTCGGCAGGTCGTGTCCGGCGTCCGACAGCTTCCGCAGCGTCGGTTCGAGAGCCCGGAGGTCGGCGATCAGGTCGTCCTTGCTCCGCCGGACGGTCGTGACGGCGGCCCGCGAGAGTTCGTCCAGCGAGCGCAGCATCCGGACGAGCGCGCCGCGCTGCTCCGCGAGCACGGCGAGGCCGGGTTCGATGTCGTCGAGCACGACGCCGATCTGCTCCTTGCGGCCGCGCAGCGTGGCGGAGAGCCGGTTCAGCCCGTCGATGGCGTCGGTGATGCCCTTCCGGTTGGCGTCGAGGTCGCCGACGAGCGTCCGTGCCCGCTCCAGCAGCGATCTGACCTGCGGCTCGTTGCCGCCGAGGGCCCGGTTCAGCTCCACGGTGATCGTCCGGAGCTGGGCGACGCCGCCGCCGTTCAGCAGCATCGACAGCGCGCCGAACACCTCCTCGACCTCGGGGTTGCGGTTCGTCCGCGCCACCGGGATCACCGCGCCGTCCGCGAGCGTCCCGGTACCCGCGGACGGCGCTCCCCCGCCCGCGGGGGCGCCGCCCGGCGCGGCCGCACCCCCGGGGACGTTCTCCGGGCCCGCGCTGAGCTGCACGAACTTCTCGCCCAGCAGGCTCGACTGGCGGAGTTCGGCGTAGGCGTTCGCGGGCAGCCGCACCTCGCCGTCGACCTTCATCGTGACCTCGGCCGTCCAGCCGCCGCGCGGCAGCGCGACCTTCACGACCCGTCCGACCGCGACGTCGTTGACCTTCACCGCCGACTGCGGGACGAGGTTCAGCACGTTCGCGAACTGCGCCTTCACCGTGTACGGGTGGTCGCCGAGGTCGGCGCCGCCGGGCAGCGGGAGGTCCTGCACGCCGGAGAACCCGCACCCGCTCAGCGCCGTCGCGGCGAGAAGGAGGCAGGCCGTGCGCGCGGCCGTGTGGCGGATCATGGCGCCGCCTTCCGGGTGCCGGCCACCGGGAGCGGCGGCGCGGGGAGTTCGGTGAGGTTCTGCCGGCCCATGAGCGACCGCGTCCGCGGGTCGTAGGCGTTCAGGATGTTGGTCGCGTTGAGCGGCTGGACGTCGAGCGCCTCCGCCAGCGACCGGCGCTGCTTCACCAGCAGCCGGGTGATCTTCGCGAGCTTCTCGACGTTCCCGGCGATCTGCCGCCGGTTGTCGTGGATGAAGACCTTCACCCGCGCGAGCGCCTCGGTGAGCGCCTTCAGCGCGGCGTCCAGCTCGTGCCGGTCGGCGGCGAGGAAGCCGGACACGTCGGCGAGCTGCCGCTCCGCCTGCCGGACCTGCCCGTCGTTGGCCTTCAGCATGGCGGTGAACGTCTGCAGGCTCCGGATCGTCGCGAACAGGTCCCGCTGCGAGCCGGACAGCGTCTTCGCGGCCTGCGCCATCCGCTCGGTCGTGGTGCGGATGTCGCGGCCGTTGCCGTCCAGGTTCGCCGCGCCCGTCTCCAGGACGCGCGACAGCGCACCGTCCTTGTTGAGGCCGTCCGGGCCGAGGTCGGCGGCGAGCTTGCGGATGCTGTCGTAGACCGTGTCGAGCTCCATCGGCGTCGCCGTCCGGTCCGCCGGGACGACGGCACCGGACGCCATCTTCGGGCCGGACGTATAGGCGGGCGTCAGCTGGACGTACCGGTCCGCGACGAGGCTCGGCGCGATCGCCACCGCCCTCGCCCCGGCCGGGACGTCCACGCCCCGGTCGACGGTCATGACCGTCCTGACCTGGGTTCCTTCGGCGCGGACGGAGTCGACGACACCGACCCTCACGCCGAGCACCCGCACGTCCGACCCCTTGTAGACGCCGACCGCGCTCCGGAAGTAGACGGTAACGCGGGTGCCGTCCGAGCCGCTCAGGGCGACGAACGCGCCGACGGCGGCGAGGACGACGGCGGCCGCAGCGGCCAGCAGGGGCGTGCTCAATCTGCGCAACATCAACGGCCGCCTTCCTTGGGCGGCATGCAGCCCTTCTTCGCAGGAGGTTTCGCCAGGTACTCGTCCGGGACGAGACCGCACAGGTAGCCGTCCATCCACCGGCCGCTGCCCAGCGTGTTGCCGAGCAGCCGCGTGTACGGGCCGGCCGTCTTCAGGGCCTTGTCGAGGTTGTCCTGGTTCTTCTGGAGCAGGGCGGTGACGCGGCCGAGCGCGCGCAGCGTCGGGTCGAGCTGCCGCTGGTTGTCGTCGACGAGCCCGACGATCTGCCGCGACAGCTCCTGCGTCCCGACGAGGAGCGCGTGGATCGCCTCGCGGCGCCGCCGGATCTCGCCCAGCAGCAGGTTCCCGTCGCGCAGCAGCGCCTCGACGTTCGTGCTCTGGCCCGCCATCGTCCCGGTGACCTGCCGGGTGTTGGCGAGGAGCCGCGCCAGCTCCGCGTCCCGCGACGAGACGGTCTTCGACAGCGCCGAGATGCCGTCGAGGGCCTTGCGGACGCTCGGCGCCGTCCCCGCGAACGTCGTGGAGATCGCGTCGAGGCTCGCCGCGAGCGTCGCCGAGTCGACCTGCCCGACCGTCCCGGCGAGGTCCTCGAACGCCTCCGTCACGTCGTACGGGGACGTCGTGCGGGCGAGCGGGATGCGCCGGCCGGGGTCCTGCCGGTGCGCGCCGAGCGGGTCGACGGCGAGGAACTTGTCGCCGAGCAGCGTCTTGATCGCGATCGTGACGGTGCTGGCGTCCCCGACCCAGGTGTCCCGGACCCGGAAGCCGACGGTGACCTTCGCGCCGTCCAGCCGGACGCTCGTGACCTCGCCGACCTTCACCCCGGCGACCCGCACCTCGTTCCCGGACCGCAGCCCGGCCGCCTCGCTGAAGTCGGCGCTGTAGCGGGTACCGCCGCCGATGACCGGCAGGTCCTTGGCGTTGAACGACAGCAGCCCGGCGGTGACGATCAGCGCCAGCGACACGACCGCGACGGCGATCGGATTCCGCTCCCGCACGGGCTTCCACCGCACGGGCTTCCACGCCACCGTGAGCCTTCGCGCCCTGCTCATGCGCCGCACCTCCGGTCCGTGAGGGGGATGCCGGTGGGCGCCGGGTGGTCCTCGCCCGGGTACTGCCGGTAGGTGACGCCGCTGAGGTCGGCCTCGCAGAGGTACAGGTTCAGCCACGACCCGTAGGACGCGATCCGGCCGATCGCCTCCATCTTCACCGGCAGCAGCCGCAGGAAGGAGTCGACCTTCGTGGAGTCGTCGGCGAGGTTCCGCGACAGCCGCCCGAGCTGCGCGATGTCCCGCTTGAGCGGTTCGCGGCCGTCCCGCAGCAGGCCGGTCGTGGTGCCGGCGAGGTCGTCGAGCGCGCTGATCGCCTGCCCGATCGCGGTGCGGTCGGCGGCGAGGCCGGACACGAGCCGCCGCAGCGTGCCGATCAGCGTCCCCAGGTTGTCGCCGCGCCCGTTGACGGTGTCGAGGACGGCGTTCAGGTTGTCGATCACCTGCCCGATGACGGCGTCCTTGTCGGCGATGCCGCGCGTCAGCGACCCGATCGAGGACAGCAGGCCCTCGACCGTCCCGCCCTCGCCCTGCAGCACCTGGACGATCGACCCGGCGAGCGCGTTGACGTCCTTCGGCGACAGCGCCTGGAACAGCGGCTGGAACCCGTTGAACAGCTGGGTCAGGTTCAGCGCGGGCGTCGTCCGCTCGACCGGGATCGTCGCGCCGGACGGCAGCGTCCCGGCCGTGCCCGCCCCGCGCCCGATCTCGACGTACCGCTGCCCGATCAGGTTCAGGTACTTGATCGTCGCGGTGGACGAGGACGGGAGGCGGTGCCCGCGGTCCACGCCGAACGAGACGAGCGCGATGCGGTGCTCGACGACCTCGATCCCGGCGACCCGTCCGACCTCGACGCCCGCGATCCGGACGCCGTCACCCTCCCGCAACCCGGACGCGTCGGTGAACCGCGCCTTGTAGGGGACGGTGTCGCCGCCGCCCGCCCGCGTGATGCTGAGCGCGAGCAGCGCGGTAGCGACCACCGTGACCGTGACGAACGCGGCCGACTTGAACAGCGGCGGGGCCAGGCTCTTCCGGCCCATCCCGCTCTTCCGGCTCATCACGCTCTTCCTGCTGGTCCCGCTCTTCCGGCTCATCGCAGTGTCACCTCCGTCCCCCGGTAGACCGGCCCGAGCAGGACGCTGCTCCAGTCGGGCAGAGCCTCCGGGACGTCCTGGAGGCCGGGCGCGAGCAGCTCGTTGATGAGGCGGTTCTCCTCGGGCGAGTTCGGCGGGCCGAGGGCGCCGGGCGCGACGGCGATGGGCGTGTCCGCGTCCGGCGGCGCCGACTTCACGGCCGCGGCGCCGCCGAGACCGCCGAGGGCGCCGGCCGGGTAGCAGTGCGGGCCGCTCTTGTCGGTGTAGCGGGGACGGTCCTTGCCGGGCACGTACCGTCCCTTGGACGGCAGCGTCCGCACGTTCACGTGCAGGCCGGGATGCTTGGTGCCCTTGCCGAGCACCTTGTCCATCACGGGGACGAAGTCGCTCAGCATGCGCAGCGTGCACGGGTACTCAGGCGCGTACTTCCGCAGCAACTCCAGCGTCGGACGGCTCGTCGCCGCCAGCCGGATGAAGTTGCCGGAGTTCTCACGAAGGAAGTCGGACAGGTCCTGGGACGCGTCCGTGACCGCCCCGTACAGGCTCGCGAGGTTGTTGCGCTGGTCGGCGATCGACCGGCTCGTGTAGGCGAAGTCGTTCAGCGCCTGCAGGATCTCCGGCGCCGCCTGGTCGTAGTGTCGGCTGACCTCGACGAGCGCCCTGATGTCGCGGTTGAGCGCGGGCAGGCTCGGGTTCAGCTTCCTGAGGTAGGCGTCCAGCTCGACGATCGTCTGCCCGAGTTCGGTGCCGCGCCCGTCCAGGGCCTGCGACACGGCGGTGAGCGTGGCCGCCAGCTCAGCCGGCTTGATGGCGGTGAGCAGCGGATACAGGTTGTCCAGCACCCGCTGCAGCTCGATCGCGTTCGCCGACCGGTCCTGGCTGATCACGCTGCCCGCGGTGAGCCGGGCGCGGGACGGCGCGGCGGGCGGGATCAGCGCGACGAACCGCTGCCCGAACAGCGTCGTCGGGAGCAGCTGCGCCGACACGTTGCGCGGCAGCAGCCGCACCTTGTCGGGCTGTATCGCCAGTTTCAGCGTGGCGACACCGCCGTCCGACGAGATCTCCCGGACCTCGCCGACGACCACGCCCCGCAGCTTCACGTCGGCGTGCGGGTGCATCTCGCTGCCCGCGCTCGCCGTCTTCAGCGTCACCCAGCTGACCTCGGTGAACCTCTTGTCGTAGACGGCGACCGACAGCCAGACGAGCAGCAGCGGCACGAGCAGGAACGCGACGCCCACGAGCCGCCTCCGCACCATCCCGGGGGCGCTCATCCGGCGACCTTCACCGTCGTGTTCGTCCCCCACAGCGCCAGGCTGAAGAAGAAGTCGCTGACGCTGATCAGCACGATCGACGTGCGGACCGCGCGGCCGACGGCCCGTCCCACCCCCGCGGGTCCGCCGGCCGCGCGGTAGCCGTAGTAGCAGTGCGACAGGATCACCAGGACGCTGAACACCAGCACCTTGAAGAACGACAGGACGACGTCCACCGGCGACAGGAACAGCCCGAAGTAGTGGTCGTACGTCCCCGCCGACTGCCCGTTGAACACGACCGTGACCTGGCGGGACGCGAGGTACGCGCACAGCAGCCCGATCGCGTACAGCGGCACGATCGCTACCGCGCCCGCGATGATCCGCGTCGTCACCAGGTACGGCAGCGACGGGATGCCCATGACCTCCAGGGCGTCCACCTCGTCGCTGATGCGCATCGCACCGAGCTGCGCGGTGAACCCGGCGCCGACCGTCGCCGACAGCGCCAGCCCCGACACGACCGGCGCGATCTCCCGCGTGTTGATGTAGGCGGACGCGAACCCGGTGAACGCCGACGTCCCGATCTGCTGGAGCGCCGAGTAGCCCTGCATGCCGACGACGACGCCGGTCGCGAGCGTCATCGCGACCATCACCCCGATCGTCCCGCCGATGACGCCGAGGCCGCCGCTGCCGAACGCCACCTCGGCGAGCAGCCGCTGCACCTCCCTGCGGTACCGGCGGGACGCGCGCGGCGTCCACAGCAGCGCCCGGACGTAGAAGGCGCCCTGGTCGCCGGGCTGGTCCAGCCACGCGAACCAGCGCGCGGGCCCCGCCCGCAGTACGGCCATCTCAGCCACCCTTCGGCGGGACGACCTGGAGGTAGATCCCGGTGATCACGAGGTTGAGCAGGAACAGCAGCAGGAACGCGATGACGACCGACTGGTTCACCACGTCCCCGACGCCCTTCGGCCCGCCTCTGGGGTTGAGGCCCCGGTAGGCGGCGACGACGCCGGCGACGAACCCGAACAGCAGCGCCTTCGCCTCCCCGACGTAGATGTCGGGGAGCTGCGCGAGCGCGGAGAAGCTCGCGACGTACGCGCCGGGCGTCCCGCCCTGCATCAGGACGTTGAAGAAGTAGCCGCCCGCGACGCCGACGACCGAGACCAGCCCGTTCAGCAGGAACGCGACCGCCATGCAGGCGAGGACGCGCGGGACGACGAGCCGCTGGACCGGGGAGACGCCGAGCACCTCCATCGCGTCCAGCTCCTCGCGGATCGTCCGGGCGCCGATGTCCGCGCAGATCGTCGAGCCCGCCACCCCCGACACCAGCAGCGCCACGATCATCGGGCTGGCCTGCTGGATCACCACCAGGACGCTCGCCGCGCCGGTGAACGACTGGGCGCCGAACTGCTGGGTGAGCGAGCCGACCTGCAGCGACGTCACGGCGCCGAACGGGATCGACACCAGCGCGGTCGGCAGGATCGTGACGCTCGCGATGAACCAGAACTGCTCGACGAACTCGCGGAACTGGAACGGACGCCGCACCATCATGCCGAGGACGGTCGCGGCGAGCGCGAACATCCGGCCGGCCTCGCGCAGCGCGCCCACCGGATACCCGAGCACGGACGCCATGATCCCACCCCCTTTCCGTTGCCTTTCGTGAAACTACTGCCCGGCCAATTCCCGGAGCAATACATCACCCGTCGCCATTCGTTTTTCTATGACCGAATGACAGCTTTTTCGAACCTCATCGAAAAATGTGCGCGCCCGGCGATTCACTTCGCACAGCCGGGCGCTTTCGCGAACGCCGCGTTCAGTTTCGGATCCTTGCGGAGGTCCTGCTCGGGCCCCTGGTAGGCGCTGTAGCGGCTGAACGCCCGCCCGATCTGGCCGACCGCCTGCCGGTAGGACTTCCCGTCGGTGACCTTCGCCCGCTCCAGCCGCCTGGACGCCGTGGTCACCGTCGAATGCGTGCTGGTCAGGTTGCGCATGGCGCCCGCCATGACGGCCTCGCCGTTGTCGACCGGCGGTGCGCCGAGCCCGGACAGGCCCGTCTCCAGCGTCCGCATGCGCGTGGAGATGCCGTCGAGCAGCTTCACCAGCGACGCCCTGGACTTCAGCACGTCCGCGCCGTCGAGCTTCGGCACCTGCAGCGGCGCGCCCTGCGCCAGAACCGCGCACGCCCTGCCCGCCCAGGCGACCTCGGGCGGGTCCTTCTTCTCCGATCCGCAGGCGGCCGCGGAAAGGGCCATCGCGGAGGCCAGCGCCACCGGGACGATGAATCGCCGAACCATGGGACTTCTCCTTCAGCAGTTGGACGTGGCGGCCTTTCCGGCGAAGCGGTCCGCGAGGAACGACATCGCATCCTTGTTGCCGCGGTAGACGAGCGTGATATGGCTGATTCCGTCCCACGTCTTCCAGGTGACCGGGACGCCGAGCCGGCAATAGGCGTCGCGCAGTTCCTTCGCCTGCCCGAACGCGACGATCTCGTCCGCCGTGGAGTGGTACTGGAAGACGGGGACCTTGACGGATTCGGTGCCGAGCTGGTTCTCCGCCACCCGGTTCAGCCACGCCTCGTTCGCGAACGGGCTGGTGGTGAAGTAGTCGGTGATCGTCTTGCCCTGGTAGCCGAGCAGCAGCTCCAGCGTGCAGGCGCCGCCTTCGAGGCCGTCCACCATGGCGCGGCCGGCGTCGTCGAGGTAGGAGTCCAGGTCCAGCTCGGGGTAGGCGTGGTCGAGGCCGACGATCTCGTAGAGCAGGAAGCCGAACGGGTCCGTCCCCTCCAGCGGCAGGCCGACGGCCGCGAGGTCGGACGGGACGCCGCCGCCGACGACCCCCGCGAGCTTCAGCTCCGGCGCGTACGCGGGCTGCCTCTGTCCCGCCCACATCGCCGCGGCACCGCCCTGCGAGTACCCGCGGAACGCGACCTTCGCGTCCGCCGACAGCTTCGCCTCCGGCAGCCGCTGCGCCGCCCGCACCGCGTCGATCATCGCGTTGCCCATCGAGCCGACGACGTACGTCGTGGCCGGGTCCTCGTGGTAGCCCTCGTAGTCGGTGACGGCGACCGCGTAGCCCTTCGCGAGCATCTCGTTCAGCGCGGCCTGCTCGTAGAAGGCGCCCTGATCGATGAACCGGGACGGCGCGCACCGGAACGCGGGCCCGCTGGTGCCGGGCCCGAACCCCACGATCGGGGCGGTCGCCGGGTCCGCCTTCTTCGGCACGAGCACCATGCCGGTCACCGCGACGGGCTTGCCCAGCGCGTTCGTCGACAGGTACATGACCTGCCACGCGTCGGCCAGCGCCCGCGCGGTCGGCGGCCCCGCCTTCGCGGGCCGGACTCGAATGACGTCGCCCGGCGCGCCGTCCGGCAGCGGCGACGGCGGCGTGTAGAACGCGTCCCCAGCCGGGGCTGCCTTCGGGACAGTCGGCGAGGCGCCCGGCGAGGCCGCCGCTCGCACCGGGCCGGCACTCATCACACCGGCGAGGAGCAGGGAGGCGACGGCGACGCACACCCCACGCCGACGGCTATCGCGACTCAGCATCGTGGGCTCCTACTCCTCGTCGTCGGGGGTGAGGGTCAGGGTGATCGGGTTGTCCGGGCCCGTGACGGCGGAGCTGAGGAGTCCGGTCAGGGCGCCGCAGTCGGCCAGCGGGGAGAGCGCGTAGGTCCCCTTGAGGTCGCCGCCCTGCCGCAGGTCGAAGCCGGTGGCGGAGGTCAAGGTCATGCCGGACGGCGCGGACGTGCGGCAGTTCTCGCCGCCCCCGATCGGGATGGCACCGAAGACCCTGAACGCCGGGAAACTCGCGGTCACCTTGGCCTCGGCGGTGAGCACACCGTCCTTGTAGCCACCCGGTTCGCTCTGCGCGGCAAGGGCGACGTCGGCCGTCGTCGGCAGGAAACCGAGAAGCTGGAACTGGGTCTTGGACGGAGCGAACGTGAGACCGGTGGTGACTCCGGCGTCGCTGACCTCGGCGTTCAAGCCACCGGTCAGCGGAAGTGTCGCGCCGGCCGCCTTAATAGTGGACGAGCCCTTAACCGAGTAAGTGTGCTGGCCAGGTCCGGTCGCATCACCGATGGTGAAGTTGGCGAGGACGTTGTTCTGCCCAGGATCCTGCGTGCACTCCGACTCGAAGGTGCCGAGACCGGACTCACCGCCGTCGTCCGTCCGAGGAGTCAGGCTCAAGACGAGATTCCCGACGGTGACCTTGCCGGCCCCGGGCTGGGTGAACGTCAGGTCGGGCGCCTGCCCGCGACCCTTCACGCTGAAGCCGCCGGACGCGGGGATCGGCGTCTTCTCCAGAGCGGAGTCGACCTCGACGGGCAGACCGTCCGGCATCTCCGGGACGGTCAGCGTCGCGTCCGCGAGCGCGTGCCCTTCGAGCGTCGTCGCGTACAGCGCGGTCAGGCCGCGCGCGGACTCGGCGTTCACCGCCGACACCGAGTCGACGACGATGCCCGGCATCACCTCACCGACCCCGACGCGGTCGGGCACGTTCGCGGTGAGCTCCACATGCACCGGCTGCGGGCCGAGCAGGGGGAACGTGCAGTGATAGTCCAGGCCGAGCGTGGCGGGACCGGCCGCGGCGGCCGGAACCGCACCGACGCAGGCCGGGCCGAACACGGCAGCGGCGACCAGCGCGGCGGCGATTCTGTTTCTGCTTCTCACGTGTCGACCTCGAAGGGGACGGGCTCGATACGGGATGGGGGGATGGGCCCCCGCCGCACCCGGTACGGCGGGGGCCGACTTCCTTGGCTGTCGGACCGTCAGCTCACCGCCGCCGTCACGCCTTGGGCGTGAGGGTCAGGTCGATGGTGTTGCCGTCACCGGCGGTGAAGAGGCTGAGGATGCCGGTCAGCGGTCCGCAGTTCTCGATGGCGGACAGCGCGTACGTGCCGCTGATCTTGCCGCCGGCGCCCGGGTCGAAGAACTCGCCCGCGGCCGACTGCAGCCGGACGTCCGACGGCTCCTTCGTCTGGCACTGCTCGCCGCCGCCCAGCGGGATCGCGCCGAACACCTTGAACGACGACAGCTTGGTGATGACCTTGGTGTTGGTCGTCAGCTGCCCGTCCTTGTACAGGCCCGTCGTCTTGCCCTGCGAGTTCAGCCCGATGTCGGCGGTCACCGGCAGGAAGCCGAGGATCTGGAAGTTGCCCTTGGTCGGGTCGAGCTGCAGATCCGCGGTGACCTCGCCCGTGTCCAGGTTGAGGTCGGCGCCCACGGAGCCCGTCAGCGGCGCCTTGCCGTTCGGGGCCTTCACGAACGTCTCGCCGGCGATGGTGAAGTCGTAGTGCTCACCGCCACCGGTGGGAGGCGTGGGGGTGGGGGTCGGAGGGGTGGGGGTCGGGGTGGGCGGAGTCGGAGTCGGGGTGGGAGGAGTCGGGGTCGGGGTGGGAGGAGTGGGCGTGGGGGTGGGCGGAGTCGGCGTGGGGGTCGGAGGAGTGGGCGTGGGCGTAGGAGTCGGGGTGGGGGTCGGCGTGGGCGTCGGGGTCGGGGTCGGCGTGGGCGTGGGCGTCCCGTTGGTGATCTCGAAGGTGGCGAACGGGTCGTCCTGGCCCGGGTCCTTCGTGCACTGGACGTCCTTGCCGCCCGCCCAGACCTCGCTGCCGTCGGCCTTCTTCGGGTTGATGCGCTGCAGCATGTTCTCGACGAAGATCTCGCCGGGGCCGGCCTCGCTGAAGACCAGCTGCGGGGCGTCGCCCTCGGCGACCAGGTCCCAGGTCGCGCCCGCCTGCTGCGGGATGTCGACCGGCGGGATGACGACGTCGACCGCCACCGGCAGCTCCGGCGACTCCGGCACCGACAGCACCGCGTCCGCCGTGGCCGTGCCCTCCAGGGTCGTGGCCTTCACGGCGCGGAGCCCGTTGGTGATCGTGCCGGTGATGTGCGCGGTCGCCTTGATGTGGAACGCGGGCGTCAGCTCGCCGACCGGGATCTGCGCGGGGATGTCGGACTCGACGTCCACCGTGAGCGGCTGGTTGCCGATCAGCGGGAAGACGCAGTGGTAGTTGATCGACTGGTTGACCGGTTCCGCCATCGCGGGGCCGGCGGCGAGCACGCCGAGCAGGGAGAGGCCGAGACCGCCGACGGCCGCGGCGGCGAGGCCCTTGGCCCCGGACCTTCTGCGCTTGCTGAGCTTGGCTTCCAACGTCCTGCCTTTCGTCTGGACGAGACCGGGCGCGCCTGGCGCGGCGCTACCGGATCGTGCGATCCCCCGAGATTCGGGTCACCTCCGCGGATCATTCGTGTGCTTCGGGGAGATTTCGAGCAGATGTCGTGCGCTTCAGGCCGGAAAACTATCGACTCCCAAGAGCACTGTCTTTACGGCCGACTGACAAAATCGGAAGCGTTGACACTCACCGATTCAAGGCTTTTCCAGAGCCCAGATAATGCGCACTTTTCAACACATCAACACGAGCCCAGGGCAAGCCTTGCTCACCCTCCGACACAATCACCGAGAAATTATCAACGGACGATTATTCTTCGCCCTTTGATCGACGCCCCCAACGCCCCCACTCAGAGGTGCTTGTACGTCGTGTAGTCGGACGCGAAGTCGTTGTAGCGCAGGAAGTTGGTGAAGCTCATCGTGATCGTGGCGTCCAGGCCCTCGACGTAGTGCCACCAGCCGATCGGGATGAACAGCAGCTCACCGGGCGCGAGCGTGCACTCCAGCACCTGCGCCTTCCGCATCGCCGGGAACCGCTCATAGTCGACCGCGCTCGCGTCGACCTCCGAATAGCAGTGCACGGTGTTGTAGACGTACGCGGTGTCGTGCAGCGGCACCATCTTGACCTTCTTGCGGCCCATCACCTGCGCCATGAAGTTGTTGGTGAGGTCATGGTGGTAGGGCGTCTTCGTCCCGGCCGGGCCGAGCCAGAAGAAACTGCGCCCTCGCGGGTCGCCGTCGAGGTATTCGGAGAGGGGGTCGATGTCGTCCCACAGGACGTCCAGCGCCTGCTGGTTGCGGGACGTGTTGTTGGCCGTCATGTAGAAGTCGTTCGTCGTCCCCGCGGCCTCGACCATGTCGACGTAATCGCGGAACGGCATCAGCCTCTTGTGCCGCGGCCCGTTGATCTCGTAGTTCTCGTCGGACTCGCGTCCGAACTGCACCTCGACCTCGTTGCCGCCGCACGTCTCACGGAGGTAGTCGAAGTCCCACTTGGCGCAGGCCGCCCACGACTTGAGCATTCCGGCGATGATGACCGGGCGGTTCTGGAAGTAGTACTCCTCGAAGAACTCGTCCCGCGACAGCCGCTCCCGGCGCTCGATCTCCCCGGCGTTCGCGCGCATCCGGGCGAGCCGACCGTAGACGGTCAGCGTCCATTCGCGCTTCCGCAGCCGGTTGGCGATGCGGGACGCGCCCTGCACGTACGGGCTGGCGAGCGCGCCCCCCACCTCCCGCGCGGCCTCCTCCTCGCTGAACTCGTTCTTGACGAGCGCCGCGCGGATCACCTCCGGCGGATTGCCGAGCAGCAGGTTCTCGGCGATCCAGCGCCGCCATTGCTCCTTCGGATGTGTCGTCGTCATGGCGTTCCTCCTCTTTCGCGGGCGGATGTCATCCCTTCGGGGCGGTGCGGGACGGCGCGGGAAGGGCCGGCGGGCAACTGATGTCGGCGTCCGGGATGCAGGTGGAGCCGAGGGTGACGCGCAGCAGATTTCCGGGGCCGGCGACCGTTCCGCTGAACAGCCGGTCGAGGTCCTCGCGGGCGCCGCATCCCGAGAACGGCGGGATGGTGAAGGCGCCTTCGAGAATTCCGCCCTGGAGGATGTTGGGCATCTGGCCCTTGAGCGCGATGTCCGCGTCGCGCACGGTGCGGCAGCGGGGCCCGACGTCCAGCGGCGTTCCGTCGACCTCGACGTCGTAGATGCGGATCGACATCCGCATGTGCGCGCTGACGGACTGGATTCCCGTCTGCATGTCGCTGACCGCGTCGAACGTCCCGTAGTCGGCACCGGGTTCCACGGGACGCTGCGTCATCTCCATCGTCGCGGTCGTCGGCATGAACCCGAACGTGAGGAAGGTCGACCTCGACCGCAGCGGCGCGACGAACTTCTGCCGGACCGACGCGCCCGTGTCGGTGAGCGAATAGACCAGGTTGGTCAGCGCCGGACGCCCGGCCTTCGGATCGTTCAGAACCGTCGCGCCTTTGAGCTTCTTCACGTTGGAGAAGCCGGAGAGATAGGTGCAGCCCGGATACCAGTCGTCCGTCGGCCCGGCGTATTTCCCGCATTCGGCCGGCGTCCCACCGGGAGCCGCAGCAGCTTTCTGCCCCGCCTTGGGCGCCCCAGGTGCCACCGGCGCCGTATCCCCCGGCCGCGTCCCCGCCGCGACAGGCACCGTGGCGATACCCCGCTCATCTCCAGACGGTTCACAGGAAACCGCAAGGGACGGTTGAGCATCCTCCGGCACCTCGCCACCTGCGTCACGCGGCGCGAGCACCACTTCCAGGCCCCCAACGCTGAACGCGAGCTCACCCACCCCAGCGGGCGTCACCGACGGAACGTCCCCAGACGCGGCAAGCACCAGATCGCCGTCCTCCGGCACCGACGTAGGCGGCGTAGCGAGCCCCGCCCACTCGACCGCGGCCGCCTTACCGCCCTGCGCGACGGACACACCGACCCCGACAGTCCCGGCGACGGCACCCCCACCGAGCGCCCTAACATCGCCGAGCGCCGCCTTCGGAATCGTCACCGTCGCCGTGACCCTGCCCGGCTGGACGGGCTCGCCGACCGTCCCGCCATCAGGGAACGACGCCCGCAGCCGGACACCGACCGCCCCGACCGTCCCGGACGGAAAGTCGCAGGCAAAGGACAAAGAAGCATCGGCCTCCTGCGCCCGCGCCGCACCCCCGGGCAGCACACCCGTCACGAGCGCACCGAGCCCGGCGACTGCAACGCCGAGCGCCCAGCGATCCCGGATCCTCATCGTCGATCACCTCTCGTCAAGCTGCGGGGGTGCGGAGTCACGCGGATCACGTCCAGCCGGGGAGCCACAGGCGCGCCAGCCGATCGGCCTCCGGGACGGCCTCGGCCGTGAGGATCGGATGGAGGTACAGCAGATTCACCGCGACGACCACGAGATAGCCGACGCCGGCCGCACCGACCAGCACACGCGCCACCGGACGTTCGCGGACCGTCGCAGCGGCCGCGTCATAGAGCAGGACGATCGCGAGGATTGCGAACGGCAGCATCGGCAGCGCGTAGGTGGAGTACATCGTCCGGTCGTCGAACGCGGCCGGAAACCAGGGCAGCCACCCCGCCAGATAGCCGCCCACAACGGCAACGGCCCGCCAGTCGCGGAAATAGGTGGAGATGAACACCATGGCGAGCACAGCGACGATGGAGAACCACCAGATCGCGGGCGTGCCGAGATGGGCGATCTCGCTAACGCACTTGGCGGCGTGGCACCCGTCCCGCCCCTGCGGCACCTCAGTGCGCCACATGACGGCGGGATGCCCCAGAACAGGCCATTGCCACGGCCAAGACTGCCCCGGGTTCGGCCCCGTGACACCGCTATGAAAGTCCAAGGTCATCGCGTGGTAATGCCACAGCGACCGGATCGGGTTCAGGAACTCCGGCCAGATCCCGCTCGGATGCTGCTCGGCCCAATTCCGCTGAAATCCCGGGACGACCTGACCGAACAAGCTCCTCTGCAGACTCGTCCCCGAAACGAACCAGCCCCACCAACTGGCGACGTAAACAAGCCCGCCAACCAACCACAACTGCAGCACCGACACCGGAAAGTCGAGCTTGAACATGCAGCGCCAGGACTTCTCGGCCCCCGCGTCCTTCCGAGCGTTCCGGTCCCAGACGAGGACGAGCACCCAGAAGAAGAGCATCGCGTAGACGCCGGACCACTTCGTCGCACACCCGAGCCCGAAACACACCCCAGCAGCCAGGCGCCACCCATGCGAGACGAACGAGCCACCCGCACCAGCGGCCAACGCGGCCCGCGTCCTGTCCCGATCGATGAGCAGGCACCCGAACCCGGCAAGCACCCAAACGAGCAGGAAGATGTCGAGCATCGAGACCCGGCTCAACACCAGCCACGACCCGTCCAGCGCGAGCAGCAGCCCGGCCGCGCAGCCGAGGACGGTCGAACCGGTCAGCCGCCGTGCGATCCGGGCCAGCAGCAGCACCGCCAGAACCCCGGCCACCGCCGCAGCACACCGGTAACCGAACGGCCCGGAGCCGAATACCGCCATACCAGCCGCGATGAACCACTTCCCGAGCGGCGGATGCGCGGCCCACTCCCCACCGCCCGCAAGCCCCGCCACCGGATGCCCGGCGAGGAAGTAGGTGTTGGCGGGATTGCCATCCGCCCCGGTACGCCAGTTGTGCTCAACGCCGTAATGCAGAAGGGACCAGGCGTCCTTGGCGTAGTAGGTCTCGTCCCACACCAAGGCGTGCGGCGAGCCGAGCCGGTGGAACACCAGCACTCCGGCGAACACCGCGACAAGCAGCGGCCCGCCCCACCCCCACAACGGCGCCCGCCATCCGGACGACCGACCCGTCCGGGTGACGGCTTCTTCCACGGCGACCGAGGCGGCCAACGGACTCCCCCTTCGCTGCGGCATGGACGGGGATCAAGAACCGTAATGAACGCCGAACCACCGAATGAACCAAGTCCGCGACGAATAAAAGGGCCCGGCCACTCACCCCAGTGAGCCTTCTAAGCCCCCACCCCGCAAACCCGAATCCCGTTATGGGAACCGATGACAAACTTTCCGAGCCCCCGGTTCCGCATTGCGCGCTTTCTCACAGACCCGACCAACCGACCACCCACGCCGAAGCCACAACCACGCCACACCAATAGGCGCCCGACCACCCACCGCCCCTCGCCCTAACGCACCACCGCTACCTGCAGCACCCATGGCCGTACAGCGGCACGAAATACCCCAAAGCCGTGACCGTCCCTAAGCCGCCCTACCTCGCGCGGCCGGCGCCTACCCGGCGGGCACTGCTGCGCGGCGTGAACGCCCCGAGGCCCCCTTCCGCCCCGAAGCATGAGCGAGGCCAACGCACCCGGTGGTCTCAGTGAGCCGTGCTAACGCCCGTTTGACGTTTCACGGCAGATGTCTGCTGGTTCGCCGTGTCGTGTTCGATGGCCGCCCGGTTGCGCGCGTCGCGGTCGGGCTGGGGGTGTCGCGGTAGTGCGCGTACCGGTGGGTGGGCCGATACCGGCGTCAGGGATGGGACGGGCCGGCCGACCGGCGCAGCGGCCCCCGCACGTCCCCGTCCAAGACTGCGGCCCGGACCGAGGAGAGGGTGCTGGCGGCCCGCCGCGAGCTGCCGCCCGGACCACATCGCGGCGGCCACCGGGGTCCCGGCCCGCACAGTGACCCGGACCCGCGCCGTCACCGCGTCCCGGTGCCGGCCGCCCGCGCCCCGGTCACCGGGCACCAGAACCGCGCGACCCGCCAGGAGTGGCCGCCGCTACGAACACCCCGAGCCGGGCGCGATGATCCACCTCGACGTCAAGAAGCTCGGCCGGATCCCCGACGGCGGCGCCCAGCGGGCGCACGGCCGCAGTGAGGCCGTCCTCGCCCGCAGCATCGGCTACGACCACGTCCACACCCCCATCGACGACCACACCCACCCGGCCTACGCGCAGGTGCTGCCTGATGAGAAGAACACCACCTGCGCGGCGCTCCCGACCCGGCCGGCGGCGTTCTTCACCGCCCACGGCATCACCCGCATCCACCGGGTGCCGACCGACAACCCCCCGCAACCACCGCACCTCGGCCGCCTTCCAACAGGCCTGCACCGAACTGGGCGCCCGGCAGAAGTTCACCCGTCCCCGCTGCCCAACCCCGCTGTCCGTGGACCAACGGAAAGGCCGAACACCTCAACCGCACCCTGGCCACCGAATGGGCCTACCAGCGCCCCTACACCAGCAACGACCAACCCACCCGCACCCTGGCCGCCTGGCTCGAGCACTACAACACCCAACACCCCCACTCGACCCCGGGCGGCAAGCCACCCATCACCCGACTGTCACCAAGATCATGACCGAGTACACCTAGCGCACCACCGCCGCCTGAAGCGCCCGTGGCCGTACAGCGACACGACATACTCCGGAGCCGCGAACGCCCCGAAGCCGCCCTACCTCGCGCGTCCTGCGCCTACCCGGCGGGCACTGCTGCGCGCCGTGAGCGTTCCCTAGGCCGCCCTACCGCTCCGAACTATGAGCGAGGCCAACGCGCCCGCAGGCTGGAAGGCAACCGCCCACACCACCACGAGCACCCCGCCCCACCACGTCTGCACGATCCAGACGCGGGGAACGCCGCCGCACTAGCGATCACAAGGACGAATGCCCGCGCGCCCTACCTCCACTGACCAACACCACGTCGCGGCAATCCGCCGACGCGCGTCCGTTCGGATGCGAAGGGTGATGGCGATCGTGGACGTGAACAGGGTGTGTCGTTCGAAGGCGACCACGCGGCCCTCGCGGAGCTGTGCACCTGCCGGGGGCAATCGGGCTGATCCTGGCCGCGACGGCCGCGCTGTAGGCCACGGTCGGGTCGGCGCGCCACCACCGGCCCCCCAGGACCTCGATCACCTCGGCGCCCACCACGCACAGAGCGGCAAGGACATGCCCCCACCGCCTCGGGGCCGGTCTCGACCGACACAACGTCGCCACCCAGCGCGGCCATTAGCGGTACAGCCAACCTGCCGAGATCTGCACCTCCCCGATGACCTTCTGCACCGACGTCCCATGCAAGCCGTTCACACAAGCGGCGCTTGGCTACCGCCGCGATGTGGCGACATCGCTCATCTCGGTAGGTGCAGGATGAACCCGGAGAGCAGGCTGGCGAGGACTTTGGCACTCTCCTCCGGAGGCGATCCAGCGGGGAAGGCGCCAGTCCCCTGGTACAGGGCGACGACGCCGGACAGCATGGTGCACACGATCCTGATAAGTTCACCGGCGGCTGGACGGCGGTCATGAGAGGACACGGACCTGCCAAGGCGTCGGCGAGCAGCCCAACGGTCACCGAGGTCCTCATGAAGACGGCGGCACGCGGCCAAGCGCAGCCCAAATAGACGGTCGACGCGGGTGGAGGCGTCCCCAACGAACTTGCGGGGCGTCGGATACCGATTTCAACTGCTCATACCGCTCGCCGTTGTCAGTCCGCTCACCAATGCGACCGTCTACCCAACGGCACGCTCAGCACGCAGACCATCCCCCGGTCCCTTCAACACGCAAGCACTCGGCGTTGCCAGCGCACTCACCGATGGACGAAAACGACCCGCACCCCTCGGTGCGGCACATGACCGTGGTGTAGGCGGGCGTCGGCGGCTCCCGTCGTGAACCACTTGCGGGGCCGCTGGCGACCCGGGTGGTCGCCGTCCAGCACGGCCTTCGTCCGGAGCTGCGTGGTGCTCATCCCCTCGTACATGGACTATCGCGCCGTCGGCGGCGGCAACTGCGTCGAACGCAAAATGAAGCCCTGCACACCGAGCCGCGGTACGCGTAGTGAGCCTGTAACTCGAAGTGTGTAAAGATGATCTTGTTGTGGGTCTGGTTGTCTTTACTGGATGCGGTCTGGGTAGGCGTCGGCGAGTTCGTTGAG
>NZ_JBFARO010000124.1:0-23360 GCF_040677125.1 Actinomadura sp. NPDC049382 | reverse complement strand
GCCGACGCCGCGCACCTCGTGCGGCCGCGCCCCGACGGCGCCGTCGCCGCCCGGTGCATGGCCGCCGCGCTCGCCGACGCCGGGCTCGACCCCTCCCGCGTCGGGCACATCAGCGCGCACGCCACCGGCACCCGCGGCAACGACGGCGCCGAGGCCCTCGCGATCGACCGCTGCTTCGGCGGCCGCACCCCGCCCGTCACCGCCACCAAGGGCGTCACCGGGCACGTCCTCGGCGCCGGCGGCGCCCTGCAGGCGATGGTGGCGCTGCTGAGCGCGGCGGACGGGCTCGTCCCGCCCACCGCCAACTTCGCCGCCCCCGACGCCGAGACGGCGCTGGTCGACGTCGTGCACGGCGAGCCGAGGGCGATCGCGCCCGCCGCGCCCGCGCTGTCGAACTCGTTCGGGTTCGGCGGGCACGACGCGACGCTCGTCCTCACCCCCGCCTGAGGCCCATCGGCAGCCGGCCCCGGGCGGCGGCCGGTCAGCCGCCGTCGCCGGTGTGCGGGTTCTCCAGCTGGAAGAAGTTGCTCTGCGAACCGTCCTTCTTGTGCTCCTGGTAGATGAAGTTCAGCTCGCGCTCGTCGAACGTGCGGAACCAGTCGTCCCAGGTGATGTGCTCCAGGTTCTCGCCGCCGTAGCCGGGGAAGTCGAACAGCAGCCGGCCCGGCCGGCCGCCGTAGTCGCTGCCCGGCACGGTCGACGGCTCGGCGCCGCGCTCCTCCGCCCAGTGGCGGATCGCCTCGTGGTCGGTGGTGACCAGGCTCTTGCCGGCCCGCTCCTCGTGCTCGCGCGCCGAGCCGACCTCCTGCTCGTAGCGGTGCTCGCCCTGCACCGGACGGTGCTGCGACTCGCCCATCGCGGTACCCCCTTCTCCGCGGACGGTTCTGGCCTGTCCGTCCGTCCTACCCGCCCATACGGGGCCTAACGGGCGGACCTGCGGCGGCCGCGCTCGGGGGAACGGAGCCGGACGGGCCTCCACTGCCGGGCCCGGGCGAGGTGAGCTCCAGTTAACGTGCGGGTGACACCGGTGATCTCTCCGGGAAATAAGGGCCGCCGAGCATCGGGGTTCATGGGAGCCGACAGCACACCGGACAGGCGGCTGGTCGTGGCCGGGCACGGGCCGGCCGCGCACCGCCTCGTAGAGGCCCTGCGCGCGCGCGACGCCGCGGGGACCTGGACCATCACCGTCATCGGCGAGGAGCCCCGGAGCGCCTACGACCGGGTCGCGCTGACGACGTACCTGGAGGGCGCCGACCTCGCCTACCCGGCGCACGGCGGCGAGGTCGCCGTCCGCACCGGCGAGCGCGTCACCGCGATCGACCGCGCCGCCCGCACCGTCACGACCTCTGCCGGGGACGCCGTCCCCTACGACGCGCTCGTCCTGGCCACCGGGTCGGCGCCGTTCGTGCCGCCGGTCCAGGGCGCGGACCTGCCCGGCGTGTTCGTGTACCGCACGATCGACGACCTCGACGCGATCCGCGCCTACGCGCGGGGCAGGGGCACCGGCGCCGTCGTCGGCGGCGGCCTCCTCGGCCTGGAGGCGGCCCGCGCCCTGCAGGGCCTCGGGCTGCGCGCCGGCGTGGTGGAGGTCGCGCCGTGGCTGATGCCGCGCCAGCTCGACGAGGGCGGTGGCGCGATGCTGCGCCGCCACATCGAGGGCCTCGGCCTGAGCGTCCGCACCGGCGTCCCGATCCGGGCGCTGGAGCCGGGGGAGGACGGGGCCGTCCGCCGCGTCGTCCTCGACGACGGCACCGCGGTCGAGGCGGAGGTCGTGGTGTTCTCCGCCGGCGTCCGGCCCCGCGACGAGCTGGCCCGCGGCTGCGGCCTGCCGGTGGGGGAGCGCGGCGGCGTCGCGGTGGACGAGGCGTGCCGCACCGAGGACCCCGCCATCTGGGCGATCGGCGAGTGCGCCCTCGTCGGCGGCGCGGCCGGCGGCACCGTCTACGGGCTGGTCGGGCCGTGCTTCTCCATGGCCGAGGTCGTCGCCGACCGGCTGCTGTCGGACGCCAGCACCGCCGTGTTCGAGGGCGCCGACACGTCCACGAAGCTGAAGCTGATGGGCGTCGACGTCGCGAGCTTCGGCGACCCGTCCGCCGGGCCGGAGCGGGGCGCGCTCGGCGTCACCTACACCGACCCCGTCGCGGGCGTCTACAAGAAGCTCGTCGTGAGCGACGACGCGCAGACCCTGCTCGGCGGCGTCCTCGTCGGCGACGCCGAGTCCTACGGCACGCTGCGCGCCCTCGTCGGCGGGAGCCTGCCGGGCGCGCCCGAGCAGATGCTGTTCGGCGGGACCGAGACCGCCGGCGGCGACCTGCCCGGCGCGGCCGTCATCTGCTCCTGCAACAACGTCACCGCCGAGGGCATCCGCTGCGCGATCTCCGAGCACTCCCTGACCGACGTGCCCGGCGTCAAGGACTGCACCCGCGCCGGGACGAGCTGCGGCAGCTGCGTCCCGCTGGTCAAGCGCATCCTGGACGCCGAGCTGACCGCCGCCGGGATCGAGGTCAGCCGGGCGATCTGCGAGCACTTCGCCTACAGCCGCGCCGAGCTGTTCGACATCGTCCGCGCCGGGCGGGTCACCAGCTTCACCCAGCTCGTGGAGGAGCACGGGACGGGCCGGGGCTGCGACATCTGCAAGCCCGCCGTGGCGTCCATCCTCGCCAGCCTCGGCAACGGCCACATCCTGGAGGGCGAGCAGGCCGCGCTGCAGGACACCAACGACCACTTCCTGGCCAACCTGCAGAAGAACGGCACCTACTCGGTCGTGCCGCGCGTCCCCGGCGGCGAGATCACCCCCGACAGGCTCATCGTGATCGGCGAGGTCGCCCGCGACTTCGGCCTCTACACCAAGATCACCGGCGGGCAGCGGATCGACCTGTTCGGCGCCCGCGTCGAGCAGCTCCCGGAGATCTGGCGGCGGCTCGTCGACGCCGGGTTCGAGTCCGGCCACGCCTACGGCAAGGCGCTGCGGACGGTGAAGTCGTGCGTCGGGTCCACCTGGTGCCGGTACGGCGTCCAGGACTCGGCCGCCATGGCGATCCGCCTGGAACTGCGGTACCGGGGGCTGCGCGCCCCGCACAAGCTGAAGTCGGCGGTGTCGGGCTGCGCCCGCGAGTGCGCCGAGGCGCAGAGCAAGGACTTCGGCGTCATCGCCACCGAGAACGGCTGGAACCTCTACCTCGCCGGGAACGGCGGCATGCGGCCGAGGCACGCCGACCTGTTCGCCACCGACCTCAGCGACGCGGAGCTGATCCGCTACATCGACCGGTTCCTGATGTTCTACATCCGCACCGCCGACCGGCTGCAGCGGACCGCGACGTGGCTGGAGTCCCTCGACGGCGGCCTGGACTACCTCCGCGAGGTCATCGTGGACGACCGGCTCGGCATCTGCGCCGAACTCGACGCCGCGATGGAGCGCCACGTCGCGTCCTACACCGACGAATGGCGCGGCACCCTCGACGACCCCGAGCGGCTCCGCCGGTTCGTGTCCTTCGTCAACGCCCCGCGCACCCCCGACCCGAGCATCGCGTTCGAGGTCGAGCGCGACCAGATCAAGCCGCTCCCGCTGGAGGTGAAGCGATGACCGCGCGGACCCGGGACGGCGAACGCGTCGTCGTGGTCGGCAACGGGATGGCCGGGTCACGGCTCGTCGGCGAGCTGCGCGCCCGCGACCCCGCCGTCCCGATCACGGTGTTCGGCGCCGAGACCCAGGCCCCCTACAACCGGGTGCTGCTGTCGAACGTCCTCGCCGGGGTGACGCGGCCCGACCACATCGGCCTGGTCGACGCCGCCTGGTACGCCGCCCACGGCGTCGACGCCCGGCTCGGCGTCGAGGCCGTCCGCGTCGACCGCGCCGCGAAGACCGTGCACGCCTCCGACGGCACGGCCACCCGCTACGGGACGCTGGTCCTCGCGACCGGCAGCACCGCGTTCGTCCCGCCGATGCCGGGCCTGCGCGACGGCCTGCCCGAGGGCGCGCAGGTGTTCCGCACGCTGGACGACTGCCGCCGCATCACCGAGCTGGCCGCGTCGGCGCGCCGCGCGGTCGTGATCGGCGGCGGGCTGCTCGGCATCGAGGCCGCGCGCGGCCTCGCCGGCCGGGGCCTGGAGGTCACCGTCCTGCACCTGGCGGGGCACCTCATGGAGCGCCAGCTCGACCCCGCCGCCGGGAGGGTCCTGGCCCGGACCCTGGCCGCGCTCGGCATCGGGACGCGGCTGCAGGCCGACGTCACCGGCCTGCGCACCGCCGGCGGCGCCGTCACCGGGGTCGAGCTGGCCCGGCCCGGCGGCGGCACCGAGACCCTCGCCACCGACCTGGTCATCCTGTCCTGCGGGGTGCGGCCCGAGGTGGGCCTCGCCCGCGCCGCCGGGCTCGCGGTCGGCCGCGCCGTGCTGGTGGACGACGAGCTGCGCTCGGTCACCGACCCGTCCGTCCGCGCCATCGGCGAGTGCGCCGAGCACCGCGACGAGGTGTACGGGCTGGTCGCGCCCGCCTGGGAGCAGGCCGGGGTGCTCGCCGGGCTGCTCGCCGGCACCGAGCCCGCCGCCCGCTTCACCGGCGCCCGGCAGATCACCCGGCTGAAGGCCGCCGGGATCGAGCTGGCCTCGATGGGGGAGACCCACTTCGGCGACGACGACGAGGACGTGGAGGTCGTCCGGTTCACCGACGCCGCCCGCGGCACCTACAAGAAGGCGGTGATCCGGGACGGCCGGCTGATCGGCGCGATCCTGCTCGGCGAGACCTCCGCCGCCGGGACCCTCACCCGGCTCTACGACCGTGCCGCGCCGCTGCCCGCCGAGCGCCTCGGGCTGCTGTTCCCCGGCATGTCCGCGGCGGCGGAGGCCGAGTCGCCGGTGCGGATGCCGGACGCCGCCACCGTCTGCCAGTGCAACAACGTCAGCAAGGGGGAGATCCGCGCCTGCTGGCAGGCCGGCGCCCGCACCGCCGCCGGCGTCGCCCGCGCGACCCGCGCCGGGACGGGCTGCGGCGGCTGCAAGGACGCCGTCGAGGGGATCCTCGGCTGGCTCGACGGGCAGGAGTCCGCCGGCGTCGCCTAAATAACTCGAACAGGACTGTTCAAGTTCTGTGCGATCCGGGCTACCCTAACTCGAACAACGATGTTCGAGTTAGGGGTCTTTCCGTGCACACCTCCTCCGCGGCGCCGCCGCACCACGAGCCGTCCGGCGCCGGGCTCCCGCGCCGCCGGTGGGCGCTCGTCCTGCTCTGCCTCGCCCAGTTCATGCTCATCGTCGACCTCACCGTGGTGAACGTCGCCCTGCCGTCCATCGCCGCCGACCTCTCCCTCGGGCGCGGCGCGCAGACCTGGGTCGTCACCGCCTACTCGCTGTGCTTCGGCGGCCTGCTCCTGCTCGGCGGGCGCCTCGCCGACACCCTCGGACGGCGGCGCGCGTTCCTCATCGGGCTCGCGCTGTTCACCGCCGCCTCGCTGCTGTCCGGGCTCGCCTGGGACGCCGGAACGCTCATCGGCGCGCGCGCCGCGCAGGGCGTGGGCGCCGCCCTGCTGTCCCCGGCCGCGCTGGCGATCGTCACGACCTCCTTCCACGGGCCCGAGCGCACCCGCGCGCTCGGCGTGTGGGCCGCCATCGGCGGCACCGGCGCCGCCGCCGGGGTGCTGCTCGGCGGCCTGCTGACCAGCGGACCCGGCTGGGAGTGGGTGTTCTACGTCAACGTCCCGGCCGGGCTGGCGGTGCTGGCCGCGCTGCCCCGCGTCGTCCCGGCCGCCGCCCCGTCCCGCCGGCCCCTCGACCTCGCCGGCGCCGCGGCCGTCACGCTCGCCGCCGCCGCGCTCATCTACGGGCTCGTCAAGGCGGGCGAGCGGGGGTGGGGGAGCGGGCAGGCGCTCGTCCCGCTCGCGGGCGCCGCCGTCCTCGCCGCCGCCTTCCTCCTGGTCGAGCGGTCCGTGCGGACGCCCCTCGTCCCGCCCGGCCTGCTGCGCCGCTGCACCATCGCCGCCGGCAACCTGCTGATGCTCGCCGCGTCCGGCCTGCTGCTGTCCGGGTTCTTCCTCATCTCCCAGTACCTGCAGAACCTGCTGGACTACTCCGCGGTGAAGACCGGGCTGGTGTTCCTGCCCGTCGCGCTCGCCACCATCGCCGGCGCGCACGCCGCGTCCACCCTCACCGGACGTGCCGGACCGCGCCCCGTCGCCGGCGCGGGCTTCGCGCTCGCCGCCGCGGGCGCGTTCCTGCTCTCCCGGCTCCCGGCCGACGGGAGCGCCCTCACCGGCGTGCTGCCTGGGTTCGTGCTGCTGGCCGCCGGGCTCGGCGCCGCGTTCGTCTGCGCGACGGCCACGGCGATGAACGGCGTCTCCCACGACGAGGCGGGGCTGGCGTCCGGCGTCGTCAGCACCGGGCACGAGATCGGCGGCGCCCTCGGCATCGCCCTCGCGACCGCGCTCGCCGGGGCCAG
This sequence comes from Actinomadura sp. NPDC049382, assembly GCF_040677125.1. NCBI lineage: Bacteria > Bacillati > Actinomycetota > Actinomycetes > Streptosporangiales > Thermomonosporaceae > Actinomadura > Actinomadura sp. NPDC049382. The sequence goes on along the minus strand of NZ_JBFARO010000124.1, from coordinate 16,930 downwards.
CGTCGGGGGCCAGGCCGTGGACGGGTTCCACACCGCGTTCGCGGCCTTCACGGCGGTGAGCGCCGCCACCGCCGTCCTCGCCCTGCTGCTCGTCCCCGCCGGGCGGCCGGACCCGGGCGACGGCCCGGTGTTCGCCCACTGAGCCCTACCCTGGCCCCATGCCCGCGACCACCCGCCGCCGTGCCGACGCCGAACGCAACATCGAGGCCATCCTGGACGCCGCCCTGCGGTGCTTCGCCCGCGACCCCGGCGCCAGCATGACCGAGATCGCCAAGGCCGCCGGCGTCGGCCGGGTCACCCTGTACGGGCACTTCGCCTCCCGCGAGGACCTGCTCGAGGCGCTGTTCACCCGGTCGCTGGCCGACGCCGGCGGCGCGCTGGACGCCGCCGACCTCGGCGCCGGCCCCGCCGACCAGGCCCTCGCCCGCGCGGTCCGCTCGTCCTGGCGGGTCCTGGACCGGTACCGCACGCTGCTGGCCGCCGGGCTGCGGATCCTCGGCCCCGCCGGGGTCCGCGCCCGGCACGGCGACGTCCTCGCCCGCGTCGAGGACGTCATCGAGCGCGGCCGCGCCGAGGGCGCCTTCGGCACCGCCGTCCCCGCGGGCTGGCAGGCGGGGGTCGTGTACGCGCTCATGCACGCCGCCGCCGAGGAGGTCGACGGGGGCCGGCTGGCCGCCGACGAGGCCGCCGACGCCCTCGTCACCACGGTCATGGGCGCCCTCGCCGCCGGGACGGGCCCCGGCGGCGGGTAGGCTCCGCCGCATGCTCGACGGACGTCCGCTGATCGACGCGCACGTGCACACCGCCCGCCTCCCGACCCTGCCGCCGGCGTGGCGGCGCTGGGCCGAGGAGTTCGGCGCCGCCCACCCCTGGCAGGACCTCTACGACGCCGACGGCGCCCTCGTCCCCGAGCGCGTCGACGCCCACTTCGAGGGCGAGGGCGTCGACATCGCCCTGCTGCTGTGCGAGTACAGCCCCCGGACCACCGGCACCCAGCCCATCGAGGACCTGGAGCCCCTGCTCAAGTACAACCCGCGCCGCTTCAAGCCGATCGCCAACGTCAACCCGCACCTGCACTACCCGATCGACGCCGAGGTCGCCCGGCAGCTGGAGTTCGGCGCCGCCGCGCTGAAGCTGCACCCGGTGCACGGCGGGTTCAGCGTCGCCGACCCCGAGCTGTACCCCGCCTACCAGGTCTGCCGCGACGCGGGCGTGCCCGTCGTCGTCCACTGCGGCACCAGCTCGTTCCCCGGCTCCGCCAACCGGTACGCCGACCCCACGCCCATCGACGACGTCCTGCGGCTGTTCCCCGGCCTGACGTTCGTGCTCGCGCACGGGGGCCGGGGCTGGTGGTACGACGCCGCCGCGTTCCTCGCGCTGTCGCGCGAGGAGGTGTGGATCGAGCTGTCCGGGCTGCCGCCGCGCCGGCTCCCCGAGTACTACGCCCGGCACGACCTGCGCCGCCTGGCCCGCAAGTTCGTCTTCGGCACCGACTGGCCCGGCGTGCCCGGCGTCGCCCGCAACGCCCGCGCCCTCGCCGGGCTCGGCCTCGACGAGGAGACCCTCGGCCTCGTCCTCGGCGGCAACGCCCTGCGCGTCTACAAGGGCCTGGCCCTCTAGTCTGTCCGTTTCAGCCCCTACCTGCGGGAAAGGACCATTTCATGACCGACCCCGGGCCGTTCACCGAGGACGTCGTCGGCCAGATCATGCGGCACATGAACGACGACCACGCCGACGACTGCCTCACCATCTGCCGGGCGCTCGGCGGCCGCCCCGGCGCCACCGCGGCCCGCATGACCGGACTGGACGCCGACGGGATCGAGTTCGCCGTCACCGACGGCGGGGTGGAGCAGCCCGTCCGGATCCCGTTCGCCGAGCGGCTCACCGAGCGGCCCCAGGTGCGGCACGAGGTCGTCCGGATGACCGAGGAGGCCCGCGCCGCGCTCAGCGGCTGACGCCCGGCGGCTGGACGTTCCCGACGCCCTGTCGGTAAAGTAGCCGACATGGCGTCGGAAAACGAGCTGTTCTCCGCGCGGCTGCGCGCCGCGACCTGGGACGACCACGGCGACAACGAGGGCTCGGCCTACATGAGCGCGCTGGCCGAGGGGCGCCTCGGCCGCGACGAGTACGCGGTCCTGGTCGCGCAGCTGCACCCGGTCTACGACCTGCTGGAGGAGGCCGCCGACCGGATGGCGGCCGACCCCGTCGCCGGCCGGTTCGACCTCCCCGGCCTGCGCCGCCGCGACGCGCTCGAGGCCGACCTCGGCTACTTCTACGGGCCGCGCTGGCGCGCCCGCATCGAACCGGCCGCGGCCACCGAGCGGTACTGCGCCCGGCTGCGCGAGGTCTGCTTCGACTGGCCCGGCGGGTTCGTGGCCCACCACTACACCCGCTACCTGGGCGACCTGTCCGGCGGGCAGTACATCGGCCGCCAGGTCCGCCGCACCCTCGACCTCGCCGCCGGCGACGACGGCGTCCGCTTCTACCGCTTCCCCGGCAAGCCCAAGTCCTACAAGGACCGCTACCGCGAGCTGCTCGACACCGCGCCCTGGGACGCCGCCGAGCAGGAGGCCGTCATCGGCGAGGTCAAGGCCGCCTACCGGCTCAACGCCGCCGTCACCGCCGAACTCGGCGAGCGGCTCCGGCTCAGCGCCGCCTGACCCCGGCGCCGCCTCACCTCGCGCGGGCTCACCCCGTGCTGGCTCACTCCGGCGCGGGCTCACTCCGGCGCGGGCTCACTCCGTCCGGGAGAAGCGGACCCGGCGCCGCGCCGGGTCCGCCTCCTCCAGCCGCACCTTGACCTGCTCGCCGAGCGGCAGGTCCGCGCCCTCGCAGCGGCCGAACACCGGCGGCGCCACCAGCTGCACCCGGCCGCCCGACCGGTCGGCGCTCACGTCCACCACCACCGCGTCGAACACCTCCCCGACGTGCTCGCGCAGCAGCAGCGCCTCGACCAGGTCGACGCAGGCGTGGTCGACGTCCGCGGCCCGCCGCAGCGCCCGCTGCATCGCCTCCGGCAGCCGCGGCAGCGCCTCCCGCACCCACCCCGGCACGGGGCGCCCCGCCGCCAGGGCCAGGCACACCTCGGTCGCGTACCGGTCCGCCAGCCGCCGGATCGGCGCGGTGACGTGCGCGTACGGGGCGGCCACCGCGGCGTGCGCCGCCTGCCCCGGCGCCGCGCCGTCGAACGCGGTGTAGCCGGCGCCGCGCATCAGCCCCGCCGCGTCGTGCAGGAACGCCGCGTGCCGCGGCACGGCCGGGTCGAGGGCGCGGACGATGTCGCCGTAGGAGGCGTCCGCCGGCCAGGCGACGCCGAGCGCCCGCGCCGCCAGCCGCAGCCGCGCCACCGCCTCGGCGGGCGCGGGCGGCATCGTGCGCAGCAGCCCCACCCCGCCCGCCAGCATCAGCCGCGCCGCCGCCCGGCCGGTCAGCAGCGAGATCTGCGCGTTCCACGCCTCGGTCGCCAGGTCCCCGCGCAGCTTCAGCGCCCACCCGCCGTCCGCGTGCGCGACCTCCTGCTCGGGCAGCGGCAGGCTCACCCCGCCGCGCGCCGCCTCCGCCGCGATGAGCCGCTCGCCGACCTCGCCGAGCAGCGCGATCCGCGGATCGCCGTCGTCGTGGCGCGCGGTCGCGTAGTCGAGCCGGGCGCGGCTGCGCACGACGGCGCGCCGCACGTCCACCCCGGTGATCCGCCCGGCGGCGTCGACGTCGATCGTCCACGCGACGGCCGGGCGGTCCCGGCCCGGCAGCAGGCTCGCGGTCCCCTCCGACAGCCGCCGCGGATGCAGCGGCGCGTTCGCGTCCGGCAGGTAGAGGGTGACGCCCCGGGCGTGCGCCTCGGCGTCCAGCGCGCCGCCGGGCCGCACGAACCCGGCCACGTCCGCGATCGCGTACCGCACCCGGTGCCCGGACCCGCGGCGCTCCAGGTGCATCGCCTGGTCCAGGTCCAGCGAGCCCGGCGGGTCGAGGGTGAAGAAGGGCACCTCGCGCAGGTCGGCGCGGCCGTCCGGGGGAGCCGCGGCCCGCGCGGCCTCCGCGAGGGCCGCGGGCGGGAACGGGCCGGGCACCGAGAACTCGGCGCGGATCCGGTCCAGCCCCGCGCGGACCTCGGCGTCGGCCTCGGCGGTGCGGAGTCGCAGCGGTCGGCGCGGCACAGCACGAGCGTACGGGACGAAAAGCCCGGATCGTTAGGAATCTACAATGTAAAGGCGCCGTCCGCGAAAGCCCGCAGCCCCCGCGGGTCCAGCACCGTGATCCGGCGCCGGCCGGTGCGCACCAGCCCCGCGTCCCGCAGCACCGCCAGCGCCCGCGCGACCGTCTCCCGGGAGGCGTCCATCCAGCTGCCGAGCTCCTCCTGCGACAGCGGCGGCCCGATCGGGACCGCCCCGCCGGCGCCCGCCGCGCCCTGCCGCGCCGACATCTCCGCGAGGTCCGCCAGCAGGATCGCCAGCCGCCGCGGGCCCTGCGCCGACACGTGCGCCTGCAGCCGCCGGCCCGCGTCGTCCAGGCGCCGCACGAACGTGCCGCTGACCAGCATCCACACCCCGGGATGGGCGTCCAGGAACGCGGTGAACCGCGCCGCCGGCACCAGCAGCGCCCGCACCTGGTCGAGCGCCTGCACCGTCGCCGACCGCTCCCGCCGGCCGAGCACCGCGCTCTCGCACACCAGGTCGCCGGGGCCGCGCACCGCCAGCACCACCGCGTGCCCGTCCGCGCTGGACGCCACGACCTTCGCCCACCCCGACTCGATGACGATGATGTGGTCGGAGTCGTCGCCCTGGTAGCACAGCGGCGCCCGCGCCCGGTAGACCCGCGACCGGCCGGCCTCCCGCAGCGCCGCGCGCTCCCGGCCGTCCAGCGCGTCCCAGAACCGCCCGCCGCGCGCCTCGGCCCGCTCGCTCACCGCCCGCCCGCTCACCGCGCACCCGCCCCCGCGCACGCCCGGGTGAACCGGCACCCCCGGCACATGGGGGGAGTGGGGCGGTGAGGCCCAGTGCCGCGGGTACCGGTCGTCTGCATGCGCCCATGACAACCCGTCACCGTCTCGCATGCTGCACGCCGCGGAACGCCGTGTCTGCGTCTTATGACACTTTTGCCGAAACTTGCAGCGAAACCCTGCCCGTTCCGTCGCGGGGGGCCTCCAGGCGGGTCAGCGGGAGAGGGCGTTCAGGAGGCGGTTGACGGGGCTGCCGAGGTTCCAGCGGTCGGCGAGCTCCACCAGGGCCTCGGCGTCGCGGGGCTCGGCGGGGAGGCGGTCGTCCAGGGCCGCCAGCTCCGGGGCGTCGATGTCGGTGACCACCCGCACCACCGTCTCGGCGGCGGCCAGGTACTCGCGGGCCGCCTCCATGCGGCGGCGGGCGCCCGCCGGGAAGCCCGCGTCGGTGCCCGCGTCCAGCGCGGCGAGGATGCCGTCGACCGAGCCGAAGCGGGTGACCAGCGCGGCGGCCGTCTTGTCGCCGACGCCGGGCACCCCCGGCAGCCCGTCGCTGGGGTCGCCGCGCAGCGTCGCGTAGTCGCCGTAGCCGCGGCCCGGGATGCCGTACTTGGCCGCGACCTCCTTCTCGCCCATCACCTGCAGGTTCCGGATGCCGCGCGCGGTGTAGAGGACGGCGACCGGGCCGGTGTCGTCGACGAGCTGGAACAGGTCGCGGTCGCCGGTGACGATGTCGACCGGCCCCGCGGCGGCGCCGCGCACCGCGAGCGTGCCGATCACGTCGTCGGCCTCGTAGCCGGCGACGCCCACCCGGGCCAGGCCGACCGCGTCCAGCACCGCGTCGATCACCGGGAGCTGCGCCTCCAGCGCGTCCGGGGTCTGGTCGCCGCCGTCGTCGGCCACGCGGTGCGCCTTGTAGGACGGCAGCGCCGCCACCCGGAACGCCGGCCGCCAGTCGGCGTCCATGCAGCAGACCAGGCGGTCCGGCGCGCGGTCCTGGACGAGGCGCGCGATCATGTCGATCAGCCCGCGCACCGCGTTCACCGGCGTCCCGTCCGGCGCCGTCACCAACTCGGGCACCCCGTAGAAGGCGCGGAAGTACAGCGACGGCGTGTCCAGCAGCATCAACCCGCTCATGGCGCCATGCTCCCACGCGGGTCCGACGCTCCGCCGCTCCGCCGCTCCTGGGATCCTGGTACCGCCATCGGACAGGACCTGAGAATGGAGACGGGTGTGACAACGGAGTTGTATCCGCCGGAGCGCATCGGCCGGGTGCGGGAGGCGACGGCGAAGGCGGGCCTCGGCGCCGTGCTGCTGACCCCCGGCCCCGACCTGCGCTACGTCACCGGCTACGAGGCGCTGCAGCTGGAGCGCCTCACGTGCCTCGCGGTGCCCGCCGAGGGGGAGCCGTTCCTGGTCGTCCCGCGGCTCGAGCTGCCCGCCGCGCAGGAGTCCCCGGTCGGGGAGCTCGGCGTCGAGCTGGTGCCGTGGGACGAGACCGACGACCCGTACGCGCTGACCGCGGCCCGGCTGCCGAAGGCGGGGAAGATCGGCGTCGCCGACCGGATGTGGGCGGTCATGGCGCTGCGGTTCCGCGCCGCGCTGCCCGGCGCCGAGCAGGTCGCGGCCGGGCCGGTGCTGCGCGAGCTGCGGATGCGCAAGTCCGCCGCCGAGGTCGCGGCGCTGCGCGAGGCCGGCGCCGCGATCGACCGCGTGCACCGCCTCGTGCCCGGCCTGCTCAAGGCCGGCCGCACCGAGCGGGGGGTCGGCCGCGACATCGCCGACGCCATCATCGCCGAGGGTCACGCCCGCGTCGACTTCGTCATCGTCGGGTCCGGCCCGAACGGCGCGAACCCGCACGCGGAGCTGTCGGACCGCGTGATCCGGCCCGGCGAGCCCGTCGTCGTCGACATCGGCGGGACGATGCCGAGCGGCTACTGCTCGGACTCCACCCGCAACTACTGCGTCGGGGAGCCGCCCGCCGACTACCGCGCCTACTACGCGGTGCTGGAGGAGGCGCAGCGCGCGTCGTGCGAGGCCGTGCGGCCGGGCGCGACGCCCGAGGCGGTGGACGCGGCGGGCCGCGACATCATCGCCGCGGCCGGGCACGGCGAGCACTTCTTCCACCGCACCGGCCACGGCATCGGCCTGGAGTCGCACGAGGACCCCTACATCGTCGCCGGGAACCGGGAGCCGCTGGAGCCGGGCATGGCGTTCTCCATCGAGCCGGGCATCTACCCCGGCCCGCACGGCGCCCGCATCGAGGACATCGTCGTGTGCACCGAGGACGGCTACGAGCCGATGAACGTCACCGAGCGGGGCCTGGTGGTCGTGGACTGACCCCGCCGCGGCGCGACGGAGGCGAGGGTGCGGACGGGTTTGCGTCCGCACCCTCGCGATGTTTCGGACAGGGCGAAACGCACCGTAAAACGGGTCGGTAACGATCTCTGCACCAAAACCATCAGCGAAGCGCCGTGCGTATTGCGGCCGGGGTGGTCGGCCCTGTACCACCTAGATGCATTGTTACGCGGGGGTAAATCGGGTTTCTCCCCCTTGCCGGAGCCGTGCCGTGAAGAAGAGGAGACGCCGTGGCAGAGGTCGACCTGACCAGCGTCGGGAAGGTCTATCCCGACGGCACCCGGGCCGTCACCGACCTGAACCTCCACATCGCCGACGGGGAGTTCCTCGTGCTCGTCGGCCCCTCGGGCTGCGGCAAGACCACCGCGCTGCGGATGGTCGCCGGGCTCGAGGACATCTCCGAGGGCGAGGTGACGATCGGGGGCCGCGTCGTCAACCGCGTCCCGGCCCGCGACCGCGACGTCGCGATGGTGTTCCAGAGCTACGCGCTCTACCCGCACCTGTCGGTGCGCGACAACATCGGCTTCGGGCTGTCGCTGCGCAAGCTGCCGAAGGCCGAGATCCGGGAGAAGGTCGACCGGGCCGCCGAGATCCTCGGCCTCACCGACCACCTGTCGCGCAAGCCCCGCAACCTGTCGGGCGGGCAGCGGCAGCGCGTCGCGATGGGCCGCGCGATCGTCCGCGAGCCGCAGGCGTTCCTGATGGACGAGCCGCTGTCCAACCTCGACGCCAAGCTCCGCGTCCAGATGCGCGCCGAGATCGCCCGCATCCAGCGCGACCTCGGCGTCACCACGATCTACGTCACCCACGACCAGACCGAGGCGATGACGCTCGGCGACCGCGTCGCGGTGATGAAGAAGGGCGAGCTGCAGCAGGTCGCGCCGCCGCAGGAGCTCTACGACCGGCCGGCCAACCTGTTCGTCGCCGGCTTCATCGGCTCGCCCGCCATGAACCTGGTCCAGGGCACGCTGTCCGGGGACGCGGCGAACCCGCGCCTGGAGATCGGCGGCCAGACCCTGGCGCTGCCGGCCGAGGTGCTGACCGAGCGCCCGGCCCTGGCGTCCCGCCTCGGGAGCGACGTCGTCGTCGGCATCCGCCCCGAGGACATGGAGGACTCCGAGCTCGTGGAGGCGCCCGCGGGGTCCGGGCTCACCTCCACCGCCGACCTCGTCGAGGCGATGGGCTCGGACGTGCTGGTCCACTTCGCGATCGAGGCGTCCCAGGTCGTCACCGAGGACACCAGGGAACTCGCCCGCGACGCGGGGACCGACGTGCTGGGGCACCTGGAGAGCCCCCGCACGGACCTGGTCGCGCGGTTCAGCCCGCGCACCCGCGTGAAGGTGGGCGACCCGGTGACGATCCGCGTCGACACCGGCCGCCTGCATTTCTTCGATATCGAGTCCGGCGCGGCGATCTGGGGATCGGACGCCGCCGGTCCGTCCAGGGAGGATGAAGAATGAGGGTCAGCAGAATGATGGGAGCCGCCGTCGCGGCGGGACTGCTCCTGTCGTCGGCAGCCGCGTGCGGCGGCGACGACGACGGCGGCAGTGACGGCTCCACGCCCGCCGGCGGGGGAGCGCTGAAGGGCACCACGATCGAGGTGGCCGCCAAGTGGACCGGCGCGGAGGAGACCAACTTCCGCAAGGTGCTGCAGGCGTTCGAGCAGAAGACCGGGGCGAAGGTCAACTACGCCTCCACCGGTGAGAACACCGACGCCTACCTCGGCCCGCGCATCGAGGCCGGCAACCCGCCGGACGTGGCGATCCTGCCGCAGCCCGGCCTGATGCAGCAGTACGCGCAGAAGGGCTCGCTGAAGCCGCTCTCCGCCGACGTCGTCACCGAGGTCGGCAACAACTTCGCGCCGTACTGGAAGGAGCTCGGCTCCTCCGGCGGCAAGACCTACGGCGTGATGGTCAAGGCCGCCTACAAGTCGATCCTGTGGTACCGGCCGGACGCGTTCTCCGAGGCCGGCGTGCAGCCGCCCGCGGCGTGGGCCGACCTGGTCAAGGCGTCCGGCACGCTGCAGGACGCGGGCAGCACCCCGTTCACCCTCGCCGCCGGCCCGCAGGACTCCTGGACCCTCACCGACTGGTTCGAGAACGTCTACCTGTCGCAGGCGGGCCCGGAGAACTACGACAAGCTCGCCAAGCACGAGATCAAGTGGACCGACCCGACGGTCGGCAAGGCGCTGGAGACCCTCGCGCAGATCTGGGGCAAGGCCGACTACCTCAACGGCGGCGTCGCCGCGGCGACCAAGACCAAGTTCGACGAGTCGGTCACCCAGGTCTTCGGCCAGCAGAAGGCCGCGATGGTCTACGGCGGCGACTTCGCCGCCGCGAACATCGCCACCACCAAGGCCAAGGTCGGCACCGACGCCAAGGTGTTCGCCTTCCCGAAGGCCGGCGACACCGCCCCGGCGATCCTCGGCGGCGACGTCGCGGTCGCGCTGAAGGACGGCAAGGGCGCGCAGGAGCTGATGAAGTTCCTCGCCTCCCCGGAGGCCGGCAAGGTCTGGGCCGGGCTCGGCGGCTACCTGACGCCGAACAAGAACGTCCCGCCGGACGCCTACTCCGACCCGATCGCCAAGCAGCTGATCGGCCAGCTCCAGCAGTCCGGCGACGCCGCCCGCTACGACATGTCGGACCTGGCGCCCGCCGCGTTCGGCGCGACGCCCGGCAAGGGCGAGTGGGAGGCGCTGCGCCAGTTCGTGATGAAGCCGACCGACGTCAAGGGCACGCAGGCCAAGCTGGAGGCCGAGGCCGCCAAGGCGTACAAGTGACGCGCACGCGTAGGGCCGACAAGTAGGGGACCCCTGGATGAAGGCTCGCAATGAGGAGGTGCCGCCGGCCGCGACGGCCGGCGGCGCCGCCGCCGTCGACGTACCGGCCGCCCGGCGGCCCGGCGCCCGCCGGGGACGCGAGCGGCTGACCCCGCCGTCCTGGCTCGCCCTGACGTTCCTGCTGCCGGCGCTGCTGCTGCTCGGCTTCCTGGTCGTCTACCCGATCGTCTACTCGGTGATCCGGAGCTTCTTCGACGCCTCGGGCGACTCGTTCGTCGGCGTCGACAACTACACCGGGGTCTTCCAGGGGCACGACAACCTCGTCGCGGTCCGCAACACCGCGATCTGGGTGGTGGTGGCCCCGACCATCGTCACCATCATCGGCCTGGTGTTCGCCGTGCTCACCGAGCGGATCCGGTGGGCGACGGTGTTCAAGCTCGTGGTGTTCATGCCGATGGCGATCTCCTTCCTCGCCTCCGGTGTGATCTTCCGGCTGGTGTACCAGATGGACCCCGACAAGGGCGTCGCGAACGCGGCGCTCGTCGCGATCCACGACACCTTCGCGCAGGGCACGACCTACCCTGGCGCCGGTCCGCGCAGCGGCGGCGACGCGCCGGTCCGTGCGGAGGGCGGCGGGGTCGTCACCGTGAACTCCTACCAGGCCGGGCAGAGCGCGCTCGTCCCGCTGCTGAAGGTCAAGCAGGAGTACCTGCCGAAGGACGCCGAGCCGGCCGCGCAGCCGCCCGCCGCGAAGCCGGGGCAGCTGACCGGGACGGTCTGGTTCGACTTCACCCGCGGCGGCGGCGGGCAGCAGAACACCCCCAACGCGGGGGAGTCGGGCCTGCCCGGCATCAAGGTCGAGGCGGTGAAGGACGGCAAGGTGGTCGCCAAGGCCACCACGGAGGCCGACGGCACCTTCACGATGAAGGACGTCCCCGACGGGACGTACACGGTGCGGCTGCCCAAGGACAACTTCACCGGCGCCTACCGCGGCGCCGAATGGCTCGGCAGCACCCTCATCACCCCCGCGATCATCGGGTCGTACCTGTGGGTGTGGTCCGGGTTCGCGATGGTGCTGATCGCCGCCGGGCTCGCCGCGATCCCCCGCGACGCGCTGGAGGCGGCCCGGGTGGACGGCGCCACCGAGTGGCAGGTGTTCCGGCGGGTGACGATCCCGCTGCTCGCGCCCGTCCTGATGGTGGTGCTGGTGACGCTGGTGATCAACGTCCTGAAGGTCTTCGACCTCGTCTTCATCATCGGCGGCGGGGATCCGAACGCCAGCGTGCTGGCGCTGCAGATGTGGACGGTGTCGTTCGGCGGGGGCGGCGACCAGGGCGCCGGCAGCGCGATCGCCGTGCTGCTGTTCCTGCTGGTGCTGCCCGCCATGCTGTTCAACGTCCGGCGACTGCGGCAGGAGCGCAAATGAGCACCGCGGTGGAACCCACGAAGGCGCCGGCGGAGGGCGGCGGCGCGGCGGGCGCGCCGCGGCGTGGCATCGCCGCCCGGATCGTCGGCCGGATCGGCGGCGGCGTCGCGCAGGCGCTGCTGGTGCTGATCGCGCTGTTCTGGCTCGTCCCGACGCTCGGGCTGCTGGTGGCGTCGCTGCGCTCCAACGAGGACAACAGCGCCGACGGCTGGTGGAACGTGTTCGCCAAGCCGACGCAGTTGACGATGGAGTCCTACAGCGCGCTGCTGGACAAGGGCGACTTCGTCGACTCGTTCTGGAACACGGTGCTGATCACCGTCCCGGCGACGCTGCTGGTGGTGGTGATCGCCTCGCTGGCCGCCTACGCGTTCGCGTGGATGGAGTTCCCCGGGCGGGACTGGCTGTTCATCATCGTGGTGGCGCTGCTGGTGGTGCCGGTCCAGGTCGCGCTGATCCCGGTCGCCAAGCTGTACGGGGCGATCGAGTTCGGCGGGTTCCAGATGTTCGGGTCGGTCACCGGCGTGGTGCTGTTCCACGTCGCGTTCGGGCTGCCGTTCGCGATCTTCCTGCTCCGCAACTTCTTCGCCGCGATCCCCCGCGACCTGCTGGAGGCGGCGCGGATGGACGGCGGCTCGGAGTGGACGATCTTCCGGCGGGTGATCTTCCCGCTGGGCGGCCCGGCGATCGCCTCGCTCGGCATCTTCCAGTTCCTGTGGGTGTGGAACGACCTGCTGGTCGCGCTGGTGTTCGCCGACACCGAGTCGCAGCCGATGACCAAGTGGCTGCAGTCCCAGATGCGGCAGTTCACCGGCAACATCGACATCCTCGCGCCCGGCGCGTTCCTGTCGCTGATCGTCCCGCTGGCCGTGTTCTTCGCCTTCCAGCGGTACTTCGTGCAGGGCGTCCTCGCGGGCTCGGTGAAGTAGCCCCGACGGAACACGACGACGCCCTCCGGCCCGCGCGGGCCGGAGGGCGTCGCCGGGTCCGGCGCCGGGTGTTACTTGCGCAGGTCCGCGGCGCCGTGCCGGGCCGCCGCGTCCGGGTGGCCGATCGCCAGGCCGCTGGACGGGTCGAAGAAGTGCAGCCGGCGGGTGTCGACGGCGAGCTGCACGTCCTGGCCCGGCCGCACGTGCGAGCGGGAGTTGACGCGCGCCGTCCACAGCGCCTTGTTGTCGACCAGCGGGATCGCCATGTCGCCGTCGGCCTCGGCGTCCTCGGCGAGGTCGGCGGTGTCCTTGTGCTCGACCGGCGGGGCGTCGATGGTGAAGATGACGTTGATCTCGCTGCCGAGTTCCTCGGTGACGCTGCTGCGCACCGGCATCGGCGCCCACTCGGGGTTGGCGTGCGCGGCGTCCTCGAAGTCGGACGGGCGGATGCCGAGGATGACCTTGCGGCCCAGGTAGTCCTGGAGGCCGGGCTTGTCGTTCAGCACCGACGCCGGCACCGGCAGCGTGTACCCGGCGAAGGAGACCCGCGCGCCGCCGTCGCCGGTGCCGAGGTCGGCGAGGACGAAGTTCATCGCGGGCGACCCGATGAACCCGGCGACGAACAGGTTGACGGGGCTGTCGAACAGCCGCTGCGGGGTGTCGACCTGCTGCAGCACGCCCTCGCGCAGCACGCACACCCGCGTGCCGAGCGTCATGGCCTCGATCTGGTCGTGGGTGACGTACACGGTGGTGACGCCGAGCCGCTCGTGCAGCTGGCTGAGGGAGGCGCGCATGGACACGCGGAGCTTGGCGTCCAGGTTCGACAGCGGCTCGTCCATCAGGAACGCCTGCGGCTCGCGGACGATCGCGCGGCCCATCGCGACGCGCTGGCGCTGGCCGCCCGACAGCGCGGCGGGCTTGCGGGACAGGAACTGCTCCAGGCCGAGCATCTTGGCGGCGTCGCGGACCTTGGCCTTGATCTCCGCCTTCGGGGTGCCGCGCAGCTTGAGGCCGAACGCCAGGTTCTGCTCGACGGTCATGTGCGGGTAGAGCGCGTAGTTCTGGAAGACCATCGCGATGTCGCGGTCCTTGGGGGCGAGGTCGTTGACGACCTGGTCGCCGATGGAGATCTTCCCGCCGCTGATCTCCTCCAGCCCGGCGATCATCCGCAGCGCGGTGGACTTGCCGCAGCCGGACGGGCCGACGAGCACCATGAACTCCCCGTCCCGGATCTCCAGGTCGAGCCCGTCCACGGCCTTGACGCCGCCGCTGTACACCTTGTCGACCCGGTCCAGCACGATCTTGGCCATCGGATCCCTTTCATGGAAACGTTTCCATTACCCCCTGCCGAACAGGGGTTTTGCATCACTGGAAGGAGTAAACATCATGGAATCGTTTCCATGGGAGCGCCGCACCGGATAAGATCATCGAAAAGCGGCGAATCGGGAGGTGGCGGGCGGTGCGCCAGGGTCCGGCGACGATCAAGGACGTGGCCGCGGCGGCGGGCGTCGGCATCGCGACCGTGTCGCGGGTGTTCTCCGGCGGCTCGGTGAGCTCGGCCACCCGGGAGCGGGTGCTGGCCGCCGCGGGCGAGCTGGACTACCGCCCGAGCGCCCTCGGCCGCGGCCTGAAGCTGCGCCGCAGCGGCGGCATCGGACTGATCGTCCCGGACGTCACCGACCCGTTCCGCGCCGAGCTGGTCGCCGGGGTGCTGGCGTGCGCCCGCAGCCTCGGCGAGCACGTCATCGTCGACGCCGCGCACGGCGACCCCTCCCGCGAGGCCGAGATCGTGGAGCGGCTCGTCGCGCAGCGGGTGGACGGGATCATCGCGGTGCCCGCCGGGACCGAGGCCGACTGGCGGGGCGCCGCCCGGGTGTGCTCCAGCGTCGTGTTCGCCGACCGGGTGCTGCCCGGCATGGCCGACGTCCCGGCCGTGCTCGCCGACGACGCGGGCGGCGTCCGGTCCCTCACCGAGTACCTCGCCGGGCTCGGGCACCGGCGCATCGGCTTCCTCGGCGGCGCCCCCGGCACGCCCGCCGGGGTGCGCGAGCGCGCGTTCCGCGACACCCTCGCCCAGCTCGGCGTCCCGGTGGAGGAGGACCTGGTCGTCGCCGCCCGCCCGGCCCGCGACGCCGCCTACGCAGCCGCGGCCGGGCTGCTGCAGCGCCGCGCCGACGTCACCGCGGTCCTGGCCGCCGGGCACCTGCTCGGCGAGGCGGCCGTGCTGGTCGCCCGCGAGCTGGACCTGCGGGTCCCCGCCGACGTGTCGATCGCGATGGTGGACGACGTGGCGTGGGCGGAGCTGTGCGACCCGCCGCTGACCGCCGTCGCCCGCCCCGGCCACGACATCGGCTACCGCGCCTGCGAGCTGCTGCTGCGCGAGCCCGCCCGGCGGGGCAGGGGCGGCCCGGTGCTGCTGCCGACCGAGCTGGTGGTGCGCGGCAGCTGCGGCCCGCTGCGGCCCGCGCGCCGCTGACCCCCGGCCCGCCCGGCCCCGCGGCCGGAAATCGGCCGATGACGGCCGATCCGTGATCTATGGGGACGCGCGGACGGCCTCCGGCGCGCTAGATTTCCCGGGTGGAGGAGATCGATCGTCAGATCATGGCGCTGCTCGCCGACGACGGGCGGATGAGCTTCACCGACCTGGCCAAGGAGACGGGGCTGTCGGTGTCGGCGGTGCACCAGCGGGTGCGGCGGCTGCAGAAGCGCGGCGCGATCCGGGGGTTCGCCGCGCAGCTGGACAGCCAGCAGATCGGGTTGCCGCTGACCGCGTTCGTGTCGATCAAGCCGATCGACCCGGCTGCGCCCGACGACGCCCCCGACCGGCTCGCGCACCTCCAGGCGATCGAGGCGTGCCACTCGGTGGCCGGGGACGAGAGCTACATCCTCAAGGTGCGGGTCGCGTCCCCCAACGAGCTGGAGGACCTGCTCCAGAAGATCCGCGCCGCCGCGAACGTCGCGACCCGGACCACCGTGGTGCTCAGCACCCCGTGGGAGGCGCGCCGCCCGCCTCTCTAGCCCGCCCGCCGCCGGGCTGCCCGGCCGGCCTGCTCCGCTCGCGCGCTCAGCCGCGCGGCGCGAAGACCTCCAGGGCCTCCAGGGCGCGGTCGAGGGAGGCGCCCGGGTCGGCGTCGGGGCCGGTCACCTCGGGGTCGAAGTTCAGGTCGACGAACGCCTCGGTGACGCCCTGCGCGGCGAGCGCCTCCAGGTCGGCGGCGATCTCCTCGTAGGAGCCGGTGAGGGGCCGCCGGCCCGCCCGTCCGGCCGGGCGCAGCCGCACCGCGCCCCGGCACACGAACCGCAGCGCGCCCGCGTCCCGCCCCGCCTCCTCGGCGGCCTCCCGGACGATGCCGATGGAGCGGCCGATCACGGCGAGGTCGGCGCGGCTGGAGCTGACCCAGCCGTCGGCGAGCCGCCCGGCGCGCCGCAGCGCCGGCTCGGCGGCGCCGCCCAGCAGCACCGGCAGCGGCGACTGCACGGGCGGCGGCTCCATCACGACCGGCGGGACGTCGTAGAACTCGCCGTGGAACTCGGTCGCGGCGCCGCTCCACAGCCCGCGCAGCACGGCGAGGCACTCCTCCGCGCGGGCGCCGCGCCGCGCCATCGGCGCGCCCGCCGCGGCGAACTCCTCGCGCATCCAGCCGAGCCCGAGGCCGAGGTCGAGCCGCCCGCCGCTGATGCGGTCGAGGGTGGCGGCCTGCTTGGCGAGGACCGGCGGCGCGTAGAACGGCAGGTTGGCGATCGCCACGCCGAGCCGCGCCCGGGCGGTGTGCCCGGCCAGGAAGGCCAGCGTGACGAACGGGTCCGGGACGCCCCGGTAGGTGCGGTCCGCGGACCCGGCGGGGTTGAGGACGCGCTGCAGCGTCCACAGCGAGCGGTAGCCGAGCTCCTCGGCCCGCTGCGCCACCGTCACCTGGTTCGCGGGCGTCGCCCACGCGCCCGACCCCGGCACGGCGAATCCGATCAGCATGCCTCTGCCCTCCCCGGCCGAACCTTACAACGTCAAGGCCGGCGGCGGCGGAACGTGGCCCGGAGCGTGTCGTGGGCGGACGGCGGCGCGCCGGCGTGGTCGAGGGCGAGCAGCGCCGCGCCGAGCAGCGGTGGGTCCGCGGGGACGAGGAGCCGGGCGCGGGGGGCGAGGTCGGCGTAGCGGGCGGCGACGGCGTCCATCAGCGGCGGGCGGCGGGCGGCCAGGACGCCGCCGCCGAGGACCACGTCGGCGGGGGTGTCCAGCAGCCCGAGGCGGCGCAGCGCCACCGAGCCGAGGACCGCGACCTCCTCGGCGAGCCGCGCCGCGACCCGGCCCGCGACCGCGTCCCCGGCCTCGGCGGCGTCCAGCAGGACGGGCGCGAGGCCGGTGAGGCGGCCCTGCGCGATCTCGCCGAGGTGGATGCCGAGGCCGACGTCGAGGGCGCGCTCCACGCCGAAGTGCGCGGCGACCGCCGCGGTCAGCGCCGTCGCGGGGCCGCGGCCGTCCTCGCCGCGGATGGCGTGCCACAGCGCGGCCC
>NZ_JBFARO010000123.1:0-23560 GCF_040677125.1 Actinomadura sp. NPDC049382 | reverse complement strand
TCCACGGCGCGCACGCCGGCCAGCCCGCCACCCACGACGATGACCCTGTCCATGAGCCGAGCCGCCCGCCGTCCCGCCGGTGCCGGAGATCCCCGCCGTGCCGGTCGCGGGCGCCGAGGTCACCCCCGAGCAGGTGTCGGAGACCGAGCCCGCGAGCGGCGTCGGCATCCCCGGCGTCACGTTCCAGCCCCCCATGGTCGTCTTCCAGCCGCCGCAGCCGAAGGCCGAGGCGCCCGCCCGTCCCAAGGACGAGCCGGAGCAGCCGGCCGCCGAGCGCGACACCGGCGACGACGACCACGACCACGACCACGGCCCGGCCGACGAGGACGACTCCGAGGACCGCCCGTCCCGGCGGCGCCGCCGCCGCGGCGGCCGGGGCCGCGGCCGGGGCAGGGACGGCGCCGACGACGAGGCGCAGGCCGAGGAGGCCGAGGCCGAGGAGCCGGCCAAGGACGAGCAGCCCAAGTCCGGCAAGGCCGCCAAGAGCACCAGGTCGAGCAAGGCGGCCAAGAAGGACGCCGCCAAGAAGGACGCGGACAAGGAGCCCAAGGCGGAGGAGGCCGATCAGGAGGCCGCCGACGACGAGGACGACGGCGACGCCCAGTCCGGCACCAGCCGCCGCCGGCGCCGCCGCAGGCGCCGCTCCGGCACCGACGGCGAGAACGGTGCCGACACCGACGACCCGCCGAACACCGTCGTGCACGTCCGCACGGCCCGCGAGGAGCGCGCCGCCGCCGAGGACGAGGTGCGGTCCGTGCGGGGCTCGACCCGGCTGGAGGCCAAGAAGCAGCGCCGCCGCGAGGGCCGCGAGCAGGGCCGCCGCCGCCCGCCGGTGATCACCGAGGCGGAGTTCCTGGCCCGCCGCGAGTCGGTCGAGCGGGTCATGGTCGTCCGGCAGGAGGGCGAGCGCACCCAGATCGGCGTCCTGGAGGACGACGTCCTCGTCGAGCACTACGTCAACCGCGCCACGCACCAGTCGTACGTGGGCAACGTCTACCTGGGCAAGGTCCAGAACGTCCTGCCGTCGATGGAGGCGGCGTTCGTCGACATCGGCAAGGGCCGCAACGCCGTCCTGTACGCGGGCGAGGTCAACTGGGACGCCTCCGGGCTGGAGGGCCAGCCGCGCCGCATCGAGTCGGCGCTGAAGTCGGGCCAGTCGGTGCTCGTCCAGGTCACCAAGGACCCGCTCGGCCACAAGGGCGCCCGGCTCACCAGCCAGGTCTCGCTGCCCGGCCGCTACCTCGTGTACGTGCCGGACGGCTCGATGACCGGCATCAGCCGCAAGCTCCCCGACAAGGAGCGCAGCCGCCTCAAGGCGATCCTGAAGAAGGTCATGCCGGACAACGCCGGCGTGATCGTCCGCACCGCCGCGGAGGGCGCCACGGAGGAGGAGCTCTCCCGCGACGTGTCGCGGCTGGCGGCCCAGTGGGAGAGCATCCAGAAGAAGGTGAAGACGGCCTCGGCGCCGTCGCTGCTCTACGGCGAGCCCGACCTGACGATCCGGGTCGTGCGCGACATCTTCAACGAGGACTTCTCCAAGCTGGTCGTGTCCGGCGCCGAGGCGTGGGACACCGTCTCCGAGTACGTCGAGTACGTGGCGCCGCACCTCGCCGACCGCGTCGAGCGCTGGACGGGCGACCAGGACGCCCTGTCGGCGTTCCGCATCGACGAGCAGATCGCCAAGGCCCTCGACCGCAAGGTGTGGCTGCCGTCCGGCGGCTCGCTGGTGATCGACAAGACCGAGGCCATGACGGTCATCGACGTCAACACCGGCAAGTTCACCGGGCAGGGCGGCAACCTGGAGGAGACCGTCACCCGCAACAACCTGGAGGCGGCCGAGGAGATCGTCCGCCAGCTGCGGCTCCGCGACGTCGGCGGCATCGTCGTGATCGACTTCATCGACATGGTGCTGGAGAGCAACCGGGACCTGGTGCTGCGCCGCCTCGTCGAGTGCCTGTCGCGGGACCGTACCAAGCACCAGGTCGCCGAGGTCACCTCGCTGGGCCTGGTCCAGATGACCCGCAAGCGGGTCGGCCAGGGCCTGCTGGAGGCGTTCTCGGAGACCTGCGAGTCCTGCAACGGCCGCGGCATCCACGTCCACCTGTCGCCGGTCGAGCCCAAGCCGGACAAGGCGGCCGGCAAGGAGAGCGGCCGCCGCCGCAAGCGCAAGGGCGAGGTCGAGAAGGCCGTCGAGGAGAAGCTGGCCCATCACGAGGCCAAGCCCAAGGAGCAGGCGGCCGAGCCGGCGCCCGAGCCCGTGGCCGTGGCCGAGCCGGAGCCGGAGGCCAGGCCCGAGCCGGTCCGGACCCGGGCGAGGAGGTCGGGCCCGGCGAAGCGCCCGGCGGGTCCGCCGCCCGAGATCGACGAGTCCCCGGCCCAGGCCGCGGTGGAGGCCGCCGAGGCCGCCGAGGAGGCCGCGGGCACCGCCCCCGGCGCCCTGGACTCCGCCGAGCCCGTCCCGGTGACCGCGAACGGCGCCGAGCCGTCCGGCGGCGAGCTGAACGGCGCCGGCCCGGTCGCGGCGGAGGCCGCGGCCGAGTCCAACGGCTCCGCGCCCGCCGAGGCCGCCGAGCCCGAGCCGGAGGCCGAGCCGGCCGCCCGGCGGCGCCGCACCCGGCGCACCCGCGCCACCGCCGACGTCGGCGAGTCCGCGGACGACTGACGTGGTTCCCGGTGCCCTGGCCGTGCGTTCGCGTTGCGGTCAGGGCATCCGGTATCCTCGTACTTCGGCGCGTCGTGGGCGCGTCGACTGAACCCGCACCACGAACCCCGTCCGGGGTCCGTTCGGTGCTCACCTCGCCGATCCGGTGAGGGCAAGCAGAGAGCGCCAGGGGTCTCTCCTGGTGTGCCGCTCTCGGCCCGGTGCCGGGGGTAGGCCCCCATCCGGGGGCTGGTAAGCCACGCGTGGGACCGGTTCAGTCCGGAAGCGCGCGCAGACGAAGGGTTTCCGCGGTGTACGCGATTGTCCGCGCAGGCGGCAGGCAGGAGAAGGTCGCCGTCGATGACGTGCTGACCGTCGACAAGCTGGCCGGCGAGGTCGGCTCGACCGTCACGTTCCCGGCGGTCCTCGTCGTGGACGGCGAGAACGTCGTCAGCGGCTCGGCCGACCTGGCGCGCTACGAGGTGACCGCCGAGATCCTCGGCGCGGTCAAGGGCCCGAAGATCAACATCATGCACTACCGGAACAAGACCGGGTACAAGCGGCGGATGGGTCACCGTCAGCCGTACACCGAGGTCAAGATCACCGGTATCAAGGCCGGGAAGTAAGGGAGAGCGGTCTCATGGCACACAAGAAGGGCGCATCGTCCAGCCGCAACGGTCGCGACTCCAACGCCCAGCGCCTCGGCGTGAAGCGCTTCGGCGGCCAGGTCGTCAACGCGGGCGAGATCATCGTCCGGCAGCGCGGCACCCACTTCCACCCCGGCCCGGGCGTCGGCCGCGGCGGCGACGACACGCTGTTCGCGCTGGTCGCGGGCTCGGTGCAGTTCCGCCGGTACCGCGGGCGCAACGCGGTGAGCATCGTCCCGCCGGCGGAATAGTCCGCCTGGGTTCCAGACGTTTCGAAAGGGGCGGACCGTTCGACGGTCCGCCCCTTCGCCTTTTTCACGAGGTTTCACCGAGGAGAGTCACCGTGGCCGCAGGAGCGGGATCGGGCGCGCAGTTCGTCGACCGGGTGGTGGTGCACGTCGCGGCGGGCAACGGCGGCAACGGCTGCGCCTCGATCCACCGGGAGAAGTTCAAGCCGCTCGGCGGGCCGGACGGCGCGAACGGCGGGCGCGGCGGCGACGTCGTCCTCGTCGTGGACTCCAACGCCGCGAGCCTGCTGGAGTACCACCGGCGCCCGCACCGCAAGGCCGGGAACGGCAAGCAGGGGCAGGGCAGCATGCGGACCGGCGCGGACGGCGGCGACGTGATCCTGCCCGTCCCGGACGGCACGGTCGTGAAGGAGGGCGACCGGGTGCTGGCCGACCTGGTCGGCGAGGGCACCCGGTACGTGGTCGCGAAGGGCGGCCACGGCGGCCTCGGGAACGCGGCGCTGGCCTCGGCCAAGCGCAAGGCGCCCGGGTTCGCGCTGCTCGGCGAGCCGGGCGAGGCCCGGGACGTGGTCCTGGAGCTGAAGAGCGTCGCCGACGTCGCGCTCGTCGGGTTCCCGAGCGCGGGGAAGTCGTCGCTGATCGCGGCGCTGTCCGCCGCGAAGCCGAAGATCGCCGACTACCCGTTCACGACGCTGATCCCGAACCTCGGCGTGGTCAGCGCCGGCGACACGACGTTCACGGTCGCGGACGTGCCGGGCCTGATCGAGGGCGCCAGCGAGGGCCGCGGCCTCGGCCTGGACTTCCTGCGCCACATCGAGCGCTCGTCCACCCTCGCGCACGTGCTCGACTGCGCGACCATGGAGCCGGACCGCGACCCGCTCAGCGACTTCGAGGTCATCGAGCGCGAGCTGCGGGCCTACGACCGGGTGCTCGGCGACCGGCCGCTGTCGGACCGGCCCCGCATCGTGGTGCTGAACAAGGTCGACGTGCCGGACGGCCGCGACCTCGCCGAGATGGTCCGCCCCGAGTTCGAGGCGCGCGGGCTGCGGGTGTTCGAGGTGTCGGCGGCGACGCACGAGGGGCTGCGGGAGCTGTCGTTCGCGATGGCGGCGATGGTGGCGGAGTACCGCGCGTCGCTGCCGCCGGCGGAGCCGACCCGCATCGTGATCCGGCCGGAGCCGGTCGGCGGCGACACCGAGTTCGAGGTCAAGGCCCTCGGCGACAACACCTACCTGATCACCGGGACGAAGCCCGTCCGGTGGCTGCGGCAGACCGACTTCGCCAACGAGGAGGCCGTCGGCTACCTCGCCGACCGGCTCGCCCGGCTCGGCGTGGAGGACGCGCTCGCCGAGGCGGGCGCCAGCGCCGGCGCCACGGTCTTGATCGGCACCGCCGACGACTCGATCGTGTTCGACTGGGAGCCGGACGTCCCCGCCGGCGAGGCCGCCACGGGCCCGCGCGGCACCGACCGCCGCCTGGACGGCTGGTCGTGAGCGGGGAGGCGCGGGAGCCGTGAGCGAGCGCGAGGAGATCGCCAAGGCCCGCCGGATCGTGGTGAAGGCGGGGTCGTCGTCGCTGACGACGCCGCTGGGCACGATCGACGCGAACCGCATCGACGCGCTGGTGGACGTCCTCGCCGCGCGCCGCGCCGACGGCACCGAGATCGTGTTCGTGTCGTCCGGCGCGATCGCCGCCGGGCTCGGGCCGCTCGGGCTGACCCGCCGCCCCGGGGACCTCGCGACCCAGCAGGCGGCGGCGAGCGTCGGGCAGGGCCTGCTGTTCGCCCGCTACACCTCGTCGTTCGCCCGGTACGGGCTGACGGTCGGGCAGGTGCTGCTCACCGCCGACGACATGATGCGCCGCTCGCACCACCGCAACGCGCAGCGCACCCTGGGGCAGCTCCTCGCGCTGGGGATCCTGCCGATCGTGAACGAGAACGACACCGTCGCCACCGACGAGATCCGGTTCGGCGACAACGACCGGCTCGCGGCGCTCGTCGCGCACCTGATCCGCGCGGACGCGCTGGTCCTGCTGTCGGACGTCGACGCGCTCTACACCGGCGACCCGCGCCAGCCCGGCGCCCGCCGCGTCGACGACGTCCGCGACCCGGACGACCTGAGGGACGTGAAGCTCGGCCGGTCCGGGCGCGTCGGCACGGGCGGCATGGTCACCAAGGTGGAGGCGGCCCGCATCGCGGGCATCCCGGTGGTGCTGACCAACGCCGCGTCCGCCGCGCACGCGCTCGCCGGCGACCGGGTCGGCACGCTGTTCCACCCCGCCGAGGGCCGCCGCATGTCGACGCAGAGCCTGTGGCTCGCGCACGCCACCACCGGCCAGGGCCGCGTCACACTGGACACGGGGGCCGTCGAGGCGGTGGTGCGGCGCCGCAAGTCGCTGCTCCCTGCCGGGGTGACGGGGGTGGACGGCGACTTCGCCGCCGGCGACCCGGTCGACCTGTGCGACCCCGACGGCCGCGTCGTCGCGCGCGGCCTGGTGAACTACGACGCGTCCGAGATCCCGGAGCTGATGGGGCGCTCGACGCGCTGGCTGGCGCGGGAGCTGGGCGCCGGGTACGAACGCGAGATAATCCACCGCGACCATTTGGTGATTCTGAAATGACCGGGGGGTCCGGGGGCGTCCCCCGGACCGGCTCGAACGAGGGAGCGTTGTGATGGGCGAGGGCGAGCGCGAGGAGTTCCTGCGGGTGGCGCGGCGCGCCAAGGACGCGGCGGCCGGGCTGGCGCCGCTGCCGCGGGCGGCGAAGGACGCGGCCCTGCACCGGATCGCGGACGCGCTGGTCGCCGCCGCCTCGGAGATCGTGAAGGCGAACGAGGCCGATGTCGCGCGGGCCCGCGAGAACGGCACCTCCGAGTACATGATCGACCGGCTGAGCCTGTCGGAGGAGCGGATCGCCGCGATCGCCGAGGCGGTCCGGCAGGTCGCGGCGCTGCCCGACCCGGTGGGGGAGACGGTGCGCGGGAACGTGCTGCCGAACGGTCTGGAGCTGCGGCAGGTGCGGGTGCCGCTCGGCGTCGTCGGGATGATCTACGAGGGCCGGCCGAACGTGACCGTGGACGCCGCGGCGCTGTGCCTGAAGAGCGGGAACGTGGCGATGCTGCGCGGCTCGTCGTCCGCGCACGACTCGAACACGGTGCTGGTCCAGGTGATGCAGGCCGCGCTCACCGACACCGAGGTCCCCGCCGACGCGGTGCAGCTCGTGCCGGGGACGTCCCGCGAGTCGGTGAAGCACCTGATGCGGGCGCGCGGCCTGGTGGACGTGCTGATCCCGCGCGGCGGCGCGTCGCTGATCAACTCGGTGGTGGAGGAGTCGACCGTCCCCGTGATCGAGACGGGCGTCGGGAACTGCGCCGTCTACGTGGACGCCGCCGCCGACGTGGACATGGCCGTCGAGATCCTGCTGAACGCCAAGACGCAGCGCCCGTCGGTGTGCAACGCGGCGGAGACGTTCCTGGTGCACGCCGACGTCGCCGACGCGTTCGTCCCGCGCGCGCTTGAGGCGCTCAGGGCCGCCGGGGTCACCGTCCACGGCGACGACCGCATCCGCTCCTACGGCGACGACGTCGTGGAGGCCGGTGAGGACGACTGGTACGCCGAGTACCTGTCGCTCGACATCGCCGCCCGCTTGGTCGACTCCCTGGAGGACGCCGTCGCGCACATCCGCACCTACGGGTCGGGGCACACCGAGGCGATCGTGACGGCGTCCCAGCCGGCCGCGAAGCGCTTCGTGTCGCTGGTCGACTCGGCCGCGGTGATGGTGAACGCCTCGACGCGGTTCACCGACGGCGAGGAGTTCGGCTTCGGCGCGGAGATCGGCATCTCGACGCAGAAGCTGCACGCGCGCGGCCCGATGGGGCTGCCGGAGCTGACGTCCACGAAGTACGTCGTGACCGGTGAGGGCCACACCCGCGGCTGACCCGTCCAAGTTGTGACATTTTTGCCATTGATGTCACGTTGAGGCTGTGGTCTGATTCACGATTGTGACTCGTGAGTACAGCCGCCGCCGCGTGCTGAAGGGCGCCGCCCTCGGCGCGGGGATCGCCTCGACCGGGCTGGCCGCGTTCCCCGCGCGTCCCGCCGCCGCCGCTGCCGCGCCCGCGCTGGCCGGCTCCGCCGCCGGAACCACCCTCGACCGGACGTACGTGCTCGGCGCGGCGGGCGCGGGCGGCTACCGCCCGGTGATCACCGGGCCGGGGGAGCCGCACCTGCTGCGCCGCGACCTCGGCGGCACCGCCGCCGCCCGGCGCGCCGCGACCCGCCGCGGGATCCTCGCGTTCGGGCACCTCACCGACGTGCACGTCATCGACGCGCAGTCCCCGGCCCGGGTCGAGTTCATCGACCGGATCCGGGACCTGGTGAGCGGCTTCCCCGAGGGCGGGTGGCGGCCGCAGGAGCTCCTGTCCACGCAGGTCGCCGAGGCGATGGTGCAGGCGATGAACCGGGTCGGCCGCGGCCCCGCGACCGGCCTCGGGCTGGCGTTCACCATCAACACCGGCGACGCCGCCGACAACGTCCAGTACAACGAGATCCGCTGGATCATCGACCTGCTGGACGGCGGCCGCGTCCGCCCCGACTCCGGCGACCCGAACCGGTACGAGGGCGTCATGGACTGGACGTCCTACGACCGCGCGTACTGGCACCCCGAGGGCGCGCCGCCCGGCGCGCAGCCCGACGTCGGCTACGCCAAGTACGGCTTCCCCCGCGTCAAGGGCCTGATCGACGCCGCCCGCCGGCCGTTCCAGGCGACCGGCCTGGCCATGCCGTGGCTCGCCGCGTTCGGCAACCACGACGGCCTCATCCAGGGCAACCTGCCGGTGAACCCGCTGGTCTCCGGTCTCGCCACCGGCGGCATCAAGATCGGCGCCCCGGCGGACGACGGCCAGGCCGAGCGGCTCGCCCGCATGATCCAGAACGCCGACGCCGCGGAACTCGTCCGGCTCAGCCGCGAGCAGGGCGGCGCGGGCGGGCTGTTCCGCCCCGTCACGCCCGACGGGAACCGGCGGATGCTGTCGCGCCGGGAGGTCGTCGCCGAGCACTTCACGACGTCCGCGTCCCTGCGCGGCCACGGCTTCACCGCCGCCAACCTCCTGGAGGGGACGGCCTACTACGGGTTCGACCAGGGCGTGGTGCGCGGCCTCGTCCTCGACACCGTCAACCCGAACGGCTACTCCGAGGGCTCGCTCGACAAGAAGCAGTTCGCGTGGCTGGAGGCGCAGCTCAAGGCGGGCAGCAGCCGCTACCACGCCGCGGACGGCACCGTCGTGAAGCACAGCGTGAAGGACCGGCTGTTCGTGCTGTTCAGCCACCACCCGATCGGCTCGCTGGAGAATCCGCTCGGCGGCGACCGCGTCCTCGGCGACGAGGTGCGGGCGCTCCTGCTGCGCTACCCGAACGTCATCCTGTGGGTGAACGGCCACACGCACCGCAACCAGGTCATCCCGCACGCCCGCGAGGGATCGGGAGGCTTCTGGGAGGTGAACACGGCCGCGCACATCGACTTCCCGCAGCAGAGCCGCATCGTCGAACTGGCCGACAACGGCGACGGCACCCTGTCGATCTTCGCGACGATCCTCGACTCCGCCGGGCCCGCGTCCTACGGCGGCCGGCTCACCGACCCCGTCCGGCTGGCGTCGCTGTCCCGCGAGCTGGCGGGCAACGACTGGCAGGACCGCGACTCCGACCGCCGCGGCGAGACCGCCGACCGCAACGTCGAACTCCTCGTCCCGGCCCCGTTCTGAACGAAGGGCCGCCGCGTCCGTGTCGCGGCGGCCCGAGCCCCGCTACCGGCTCGTCGGCCCGTTGTCGCGGCGGGTGAGCCGGTCGAACAACCCGCCGGCGGCGCCCGCCGCCGCGTCCGCCACGTCGCGGACCTTGCCCACGAACGGGTCGGCGGTCCGCTCCCACGACTCCCGGTAGGAGCGCGCCGCGTCCTTGATCCCCTCCCGGACGGACGCGCTGTCGTCCTCGTCGCGGCGCGTGTAGTCCCCGGCGAGGATCCGCTCGTACTCGCCGCCGTGCGCCCACCGGTCGATCTCGGCGAACCGGATCACCGCGAACGGGTGCGACTGCCCGAGCAGGTTCAGGAACTTCAGGATCCCGTCCCGCACATCGCCGGCCGCGTCGTACTCGCGCGCCTGCTGCCGGAACGCCTCCGCGCTCATCTCGCCGAGCCGGACCCCGCCCGCGAGCTTCATGTTGGCCCGCTTCGCCGCGTCCACGTCCTGCCCGGCGAGCAGCCCCGCCCGGTCCGAGGACAGCTCCGCCTTCCGGAACCACTCCCGCAGCCCGATGATGATCGCCGCGATGCCGACGTTGCCGAGCGGCAGCCACGCCAGCCGCGACCCGAGCTGCAGCAGGATCTGCATCATCGTCTGGTACACCGCGTGCCCGGACAGGATGTGCCCGACCTCGTGCCCGATGACGAACCGCAGTTCCTCGTCGTCCAGCAGGTCGAGCAGGCCGGTGTTCACCACGATGAACGGGTGGTCGGAGCCGAGCGCCATCGCGTTCGGCGTCGGGTCCTGCCGGACGAACAGCTCCGGCACCTCGGGCATGTCCAGGATGTAGCAGGCGTCGCGCACCATGTCGTGGATGTGGCGGAACTGGTCCTCCCCGACCCGTACGGTCCCGCCGAGGAACATCAGCCGCAGCGACCGCTCGTTGATCAGCCCCGACATCTTGCGGAGGACGACGTCGAACCCGGAGAGCGAACGCAGCGCCACCAGCGCCGATCGGTCCGCCGGGTGCTCATAGGCCCGGGAACTGATCCCCGGGAACCGCGTCCGCGCTCGATCCGGTGTGTTCTCCGTCATGTCTGGCATGGTAGTTCCGACGAACGGTCGGGCGGCAGGGTTCCACGCCGGGGACCGGCTGCCGGGTCCGGCCGCGCCCGGGAGGCAGCCATGTTCGATCCCAAGGCCGAGGCGATGTCGGTGGACGAGCGGGCCGCGCTGCAGCGGCACCGGCTGTGGGGGCTGGTCGACCGGCTCCTCGCCGCCGGCGGCGTGCAGGGGCGGCGGCTGAAGGACGCCGGTGTCACCGGCGGTTCCGACGTGACGCTCGCCGGGCTGCGCGACCTGCCGTTCACCACCAAGCAGGACCTCTGGGACGGCTACCCGTTCGGGATGCTCGCCGTCCCGCGGGACCAGGTCGCCGCCGTGCACGGCTCCAGCGGGACGCGCGGGCGCCCGACCCTCGTCGCCTACACCAAGGGCGACCTCGACCTGTGGGCGGCGATGTGCGCGCGCTCCCTGTCGTGCGCCGGGGCGGCGCCGGGCAGCGTCGTCCACAACGCCTACGGGTACGGGCTGTTCACCGGCGGCATCGGCATCCACCAGGGCGCCGTCGCGCTCGGCGCGACCGTCGTGCCGATGTCGGGCGGCATGACCGACCGGCAGGTGCGGATGCTCGCCGACCTGCGCGCCGACATCCTGACCTGCACCCCCGCGTACGCGCTGCGGCTGGGCGAGGCCGTCGCCGAGGCCGGCGTCGAGGTCCCCGCGCTGAAGGCCGGGCTGTTCGGCGCCGAGCCCTGGTCGGAGGAGCTGCGCACCGCCATCGAGGCCGTGCTGCCGATCAAGGCGATGGACGTCTACGGCCTGTCCGAGGTCATCGGGCCCGGCGTCGCCACCGAATGCCTCGAACAGGACGGCCTGCACGTCAACGAGGACCACTTCATCGTCGAGGCCGTCGCACCGTCCACCGGCGAACCCGTCGCCGACGGGACGCCCGGGGAACTCGTCTTCACCACGCCGACCAAGCAGGCGCTGCCGCTGCTGCGGTACCGGACCGGCGACATCGCGTCCCTGACGCGCGGCGAGTGCGCCTGCGGCCGGACCCTCGTCCGGATGAGCAAGGTCCTCGGGCGGGTCGACGACATGATCGTCGTGCGGGGGGTCAACGTGTACCCGAGCGAGGTCGAGCGGGTCCTGCTCGGGTCCGGGCTCGTCCGGCCGCACTACCAGCTCGTCGTGGACCGGCGCAGCCCGTCCGCGCGGCTCCTCGTCGCCTGCGAGGCCCTCTCCGGGGACCCCGGAGCCGACCTCGTCCACGCGCTGCACGAGGCGCTGGGGCTCACCGCCGAGGTGTACGTGCTGCCCGGCGGCACCGTGCCGCGAACCGAGGTCGGCAAGGCCGTCCGCGTCGTGACCTGGGACGACGGCCACCCGCCCATCCCCGGCCTGAGCTGAGCCCGGGGGGCCGGACGTTCCGGGCACCGACCCGGCTGGCTATTCTCGTCGCCATGACGCAAAAGCGGCGGCTGGGTGTGATGGGCGGCACCTTCGACCCCATCCACCACGGGCACCTCGTGGCCGCGAGCGAGGTCGCGCACTTCTTCTCGCTCGACGAGGTCGTGTTCGTGCCGACCGGCCTCTCGTCCCACAAGGACGGCCGCGACGTCACCGCCGCCGAGGACCGCTACCTCATGGCCGTCATCGCCACCGCGTCCAATCCGCGCTTCTCCGTCAGCCGCATCGACATCGACCGCCCCGGCCCCACCTACACCGTCGACACCCTCCGCGAGATGCGCGACATCCAGGGGCCCGGCACCGACCTGTTCTTCATCACCGGCGCCGACGCGCTGGAGAAGATGCTCACCTGGCATGACACCGACGAGCTGTTCGAACTCGCCCACTTCATCGGCGTCACCCGCCCCGGCCACCGCCTCGCCGACCCCGGCCTCCCCAACGGACGCGTGTCCCTGATGGAGGTGCCGGCCCTGTCCATCTCCTCCACCGAATGCCGCGAACGCGTCCAAGCGGGCGAACCGATTTGGTACCTCGTCCCCGACGGCATAGTCCAGTACATCAACAAACGAAACCTGTATTAGTTGTGCATTTAGGGGCGGTGGTGTCCACCCGGCCCAACCCCTCATGGGTTGAACCTCGGCCTCTCGGCCGTGACGGGGGTTCCAGGGGGTCGCCCCCCTGGACGGAGTTGATCGCGACCCTGGTGGTGCGCTCCGCATACCCTGGTGGGGGAGGGCCGCATGAGCGTGCGGTTGTACATCGACACGGGGGTACCGACGTCCTTGGCACGTGAGAGGGTGTCAACGGAGACGACCCCTACAGGGAGGATCGCGAGCGCATCGTGACCGCATCCGAGAGGGCGGCAGAGCTCGTCCGGATCGCCGCCGAGGCGGCGGGCGACAAGCTGGCCGACGACATTCTTGCCTACGACGTGAGCGAGCAGCTCGTCATCACCGACGCGTTCGTGCTCTGCTCCGCCCCCAGCGACCGGCAGGTCCGCGCCATCGTGGACGAGGTCGAGAAGCGCCTGCGCGAGGAGGCGGACGCCAAGCCCGTCCGGCGCGAGGGCGAGCGTGAGGGCCGGTGGGTCCTGCTGGACTACGCCGACATCATCGTGCACATCCAGCACGAAGAGGACCGCATGTACTACGCCCTCGAACGCCTGTGGAAAGACTGCCCCCTCATGGACCTGCCGGAGGGCGCGACCGCCCACCAGGCCCAGCGCGCCCGTGCCGTCGGGAGCCCGAGTGAGTGACGCCCGCCGCACCCGCGAACCCGGCAAGCGGCGGCTCGTCCTCTGGCGGCACGGCCAGACCGCGTGGAACGTCGAACGCCGCTTCCAGGGCAAGACCGACATCCCGCTCGACGAGACGGGCGTCCAGCAGGCCCAGCGCGCGGCCCGGCTCCTCGCCGGGCTCCGCCCCACCGCCCTGCTGGCCTCCCCGCTGCGCCGCGCCGCCGACACCGCCCAGGCGCTCGCCGACATCACCGGGCTGCCCGTCCGCTACGACCGGGACCTCATCGAACGCGACGGCGGCGCCTGGGAGGGCCTGACGTCCCGCGAGATCCGCGAGCGCTACCCGGCCGAGCACGCCGCCTGGCAGCCGCCCGGCGGGGAGACCAGCGCCCAGGTCGCCAAGCGCGTCGGCGCCGCCCTCGAACGGGCCCTCGACGAGCTGCCGCCCACCGGCCAGCTCGTCGTCGCCTCGCACGGCGCCGCGCTGCGCCTCGGCATGTCCCACCTCATCGGGCTCCCCGAGGAGACCTGGGAGCGCCTCGGCGGCCTGTCCAACTGCTGCTGGTCCGTCGTCACCGAGATGCGCGACGGCGGCTGGCGACTCGCCGAGCACAACGCCGGGACCCTCCCCGAGCCCGTGCTCAGCGACGACCGGCCCGACGCCGGCACCTGACCCGCAAACGATTCGAGAGCAGCCCCGTCCGTCCTATACACTGGCGGGGCGCTGCGGGATGAACGTCCACGCAGCGGCGGGGCTATGGCGCAGTTGGTAGCGCGCCTCCATGGCATGGAGGAGGTCTGGGGTTCGAATCCCCATAGCTCCACTCGGAGTCGGGAGTGGTGTGGTCGGAGCTTTGCTCCTTCCCTGCCACTCCTTCGTCGTTTTGTCCGGGGGGCGACCCCCGGGCCCCCGATGTGGGGGGCTCCGCCCCCCACGCCCCCTTGCCGGTTTCCGTTTCCGCTTCTCTTGCGCTTGCTGGGTGCCCCTTGGCTCTTGGTTGGGGCCGTCTGGCGAATGGGGGGTGCCGGACGACCTGAGCATGGGGGGCGGGATGGTTTCATGCGGGGTATGGGAAGACATCGCAGGGGGGCGAAGCGCGAGGTCACGGTGGCCGACCTCATCGACGAACTGCGCCGGTTCGAGCCCGGGACGCAGGTGCGGCTGGCGGTCCAGCCCCGGCTCCCGCAGGAGCACGCCGTCGGAGGCGTCGCGGAGGCGGACGGCATGGTGTGGATCGGCGACGGCGGGCACCGCGGGTACGCGCCCGACGAGGTCGCCGAGCAGCTCGGGTGGAGCTGACGCAAAGCCTTCGCCATGACGGCGGCTACCTTTGCTCCGCCCGCGCTTCGCACTGTCGATCATGAGGGAACAGCCAATGACGTGGCGATGCATGATCGAGAGGGTTGACCCCAATGAGAAGCCCGATGCTAGGGCTGCTGCCCGCCGCGGTCGCGGCGGCGGCCGTCACGGCCGTGGCCGTGCCGGCGTCCGCGGAGGAGGCACCGCAGCCCGTCCCGCGGACCTACACCCTGGACGACTGCCCCGAGGCGCTGAACTTCCTGACGTCGATGCTCAGCTCGATGCTGAAGAGCCCCGACGTCGCCAAGGCCGTCTGCACCATGAAGGCGGAGCAGAACGCGCAGGACACGCCGAGCGCAGAGGACGGGTGGGACACCAAGGGCACCAAGGGCGCGGAGGGCACGCAGGGCGCGGAGGACACCAAGGGCGCGGAAGGCGCGGAGGGTGCCGAGGGCGCGGAGACCGCGCCGGTCGAGGGCACCTACACCGATCCCGACGGGCGCACCGTCGCCCAGAAGGACAACAAGCTCCTGGGGCTCGTGCAGATGCCCAAAAGCCTCCTGGTCAAGGTGCCGACCCTCGACGAGGGCACGTACACCTACACGGCCGGCGGCCGCTGACGTTCACGGGCCGCGGAGGGGTGTCCTTCGCGGCCCGTGTCTCAACCGCTCCCAGCGTGCACTAAGCTTTTCCTCGACCGAGGGGCTATGGCGCAGTTGGTAGCGCGCCTCCATGGCATGGAGGAGGTCTGGGGTTCGAATCCCCATAGCTCCACGCTCGGCTTCGGAGTGGTCGGCCTGCGGGCCGCCACTCCTTTGTCGTTTCAGACGGGGGTCGTGGTGTAGCGCAGGACGGCGCCCACGGGATGGTCCGGTGCCTGGTCGTTGGGCGGCACGACGACCAGTTCGCTGTCGGTGGCGGCGGCGGCCCGCACGAGGGCCGCGTCCGCGCGCTCCGCCCGGGGGTCGGTGATGCCGAACTCCTCGCGGAGCTCCTCCGCGGTGGCGGCGACCTGGATCGGATCGGGGCCGATCCACAACTGGTCGTCGGAGTCGGTGTCGTCCATCAGCAGCAGCGTCTCCACCTGGCCGTGCCGGAGCGCCTGCGTCGTCGCGGGCAGGCCCGACACCGCGCGCTCGCCGTTGGCGAGTTCGCGGTCGAAGCGCTCGGCGACCGTCATGACGCGTTCGGCCGTCTTCAGCTTCAGGAGGCGGTTCAGCTCGTCGTCCAGTTCCGGGTCGTCGATGCCGGTGTTCTTGTCCGCCTCGACGGTGTGCTCCAGGACGCTTTCCGACACCTCCTCCAGGACGGCGTTGCGGGCGCGGACGTCGCCGGCGATCACGACGGCCTCGGCGCGGCAGCGGTCGGCGGCGCGGTCGATCTCGTGGGCGACCTTCTTCGCGTTGAGCTTCCAGGTGTTCTCCGAGGAGCGCTGGTACCGGGACTGGTTCCAGTCGCCCGCCTTCACCTTGCGGATGGGGTACTCCTCGTCGCCCCGCACGTCGATGTGCTCGTGCCTGCCGTCGGCGCCCACGCAGTCGATCGCGCCCCCGCGGCGGTCGACGACGGCCACCAGGTGCGCGAACTGCTCGCCGCGCTCGGTGAGGTACGGCAGGACGTCCGGGAGCGGGGCGAGGGTCGCGCGGGTGACGCGGGGCGGGTGGGTGAGCCGTTCGCTGTACACCACCTCGCCGTCCGCCGCGAAGACCACGATGCCCTCGGAGCGGCGCATCGCCAGCTCCTCCTCGATGGTCCGCGCGATCGCGCGGACGGTGGCCTTGGGGGTGTTCTGGTCCTCCAGTTCCGCGCGCAGCGCCCGCCACCGCAGCTCCGCGGCCTTGGCCGCGTCCTCGGTCGTCCGGGTCAGGTCGGCGTACACCGACGCGTACGGGCCCGGACGTTCATACAGCGTCTTGAGGAATGCCAGATCCATGGGACGGCCGTACCCGTTGCAGCTGGGACAAACGTAAAGACGGGGTGGTTCGTGTGGTTTTGTTGGGGGTTTCCTGGTCAGCCCTCGGCCGACTGCTGGAGGCGCGCGTAGGCGAGCTGCAGCCAGTCCGAGCCGGCGACCGCCGTCATCGTGACGCCGGCGAGGCGGGTGGCCTCCGGGGCGAACACCAGGCCCGCCGCGTAGGCCGTCGCGACCCACTGGGCCGTGCAGAACGGGCAGGTGATCAGCTCTCCGACGGCGTGCCGGACGCCCTTGCCGCGCACCTCCTCCGCCACCTCCGACGGGCCCGCCGTCCCCGAGTACCGGGTGAACGGGGCGCGCAGCGGGCTGGTCACCGGGTCCTTGGCGATCAGCCGCGCCACCTTGTGCGTCGTGACCGTCATCAGCGCCAGGTCGGCGGCGCCGATGACCGGCGGACGGTCGCGCAGCCTGCGGCCGAGCAGCGCCATCGCCGCCGTCGTCAGCGCGTAGACGCCGAGCGTGCCGAGGTAGGAGCCGAGCGGGCGGTCCGCTCCGGCGGTGTACTCCTCCTTCTGCTTGCGCGCGGTGTCGACGACCGCGTTCATCGCTTCTCCTTCCGGGGGTCGACGATCAGGCAGAACTCGTTGCCCTGCGGATCGGCGAGCACCGTGGTCGGCCAGCCGTCGTCCACGAAGGGGCCGCGGACGACGGTGGCGCCGAGCTCGGTGACGCGGGCGAGTTCCGCGTCCATGTCGGCGACGCGGAGGTCAGGGTGCATGCGGTTCTTGCCGGACTTCGGTTCGGGGACGCGCTGCAGCAGGATCATCGGGCCCCGCCCGGACGGGTCCGTCAGGTGGACGTACGGGGGGTCGTATCGGCCGCGTTCGTAGCCGAGGGCGGCGGCCCAGAAGTCGGCGAGCGCGTCGGGGTCGCGGCAGTCCAGGACGAAGACGAGTTCCATCTAATGGTTGCGCAGCGCCTTGACCAGCTCGGACTTGTTCATCGAAGAGCGGCCTTCGATGCCGATCTCGCGGGCGCGGTCGAGCAGTTCGTCCTTCGTCCAGTCGTCGTAGGAGGGGTTCTTGCCGCCCTTGCGGCTCACGTTCTTCTTGCCGCGGTTCGCGGAGGCGTTCGCGATGCGCGCGGCCTTCTCCTTGCTCTCGCCCTGGTCGCGCAGCTTCTGGTACGTCTTCTCGTCCTTGATCTGTGCTCTAGGCATAGCGGAACAACTACCCGGCACACGAAGTCCACACATCGGCGAGAATGGCACCCGGAAAGGGGACTCGTGCGCATCGGCATCCTGGGCCCGCTCGACCTGCGGGACGAGGCCGCCCGGCCCGTCGAGGTCGGCGGCCGGCGGCTGCGCGCCCTCCTCGTCCGGCTGGCCGCCGAGGGCGGCCGGCCCGTGTCCGCCGAGCGGCTGCTGGACGACCTGTGGGACGGCGCCCCGCCCGGCGGCAACGCCCTGCAGGCGCTCGTGTCCCGGCTGCGCGGCGTCGCCGGACGGGACGTCGTCGAGCACGGCCCGGCCGGCTACCGGCTCGGCATCGACCCGGCGGAGGTCGACGCGGTCGCGTTCGAGCGCGGCGCCGCGGCGGCCCGCGCCGAGGACGACCCGGCGCGGCGGGCCGCCGGGCTGCGGGCCGCGCTCGCGCTGTGGCGGGGGCCCGCCCTCGCCGACGTCGCCGACGCCGACTTCGCCCACCCGTTCGCCGCGCGGCTGGAGGAACTGCGGGTCGCCGCCGTCGAGGACCGCGTCGAGGCGGAGCTCGCCGCCGGCCTGCCCGTCCCGCCGGTCGCCGAGCTGGAGCCGCTCGCCGCCGCCAACCCGCTCCGCGAGCGGCTGCGCGGCCAGCTGATGCGCGCGCTGTGCGCGGCGGGGCGGCAGGCCGAGGCGCTGGAGGTGTACGAGGAGACGCGCCGCGCGCTCGCCGACCGGCTCGGCGTCGACCCGTCCCCGGAGCTGGCCGCCGTCCACCTGTCGATCCTGCGGCGGGAGGCCCCGGCGCCCGCGCCCGCCGCCGTCCCGGACGTTCCCGCCGCCGTGCCCGCGCCGCGCACCAACCTGCCCGCGCAGCTCACCAGCTTCGTCGGACGGGAGGAGGAGTCGCGGCGCGTCGGCAAGCTGCTCCGCGAGACCCGGCTCGTCACGCTCACCGGCCCCGGCGGCGCGGGCAAGACGCGGCTCGCCGGTGAGAGCGCCGCCGCGCTCGTCGACGAGATGCCGGACGGCGCCTGGTTCGTCCCGCTCGCCCCGGTCAGCGAACCCGGCGACGCCGTGCAGGCTGTGCTGTCGGCGCTCGGCGTCCCCGAGACCGTCAGGCCCGGCGAGACGCGCATGGCGGTGCGGCCCGTCGAACGGCTCACCGACTTCCTCGCCGCCAAACGCATGCTCATCGTGCTCGACAACTGCGAGCACCTCATCGACGCGGTCGCGCGGCTCGTCGACCACGTCCTCGCGCAGGCGCAGGGCGTCCGGATCCTCGCGACGAGCCGCGAACCCCTCGGCATCACCGGCGAGTCGCTGTGCCCCGTCCCGTCCCTGCCGCTGCCGGACGAGGACGCCGCCGACCCGGCCGCCGCGCTCGGCTACGCCTCGGTCCGGCTGTTCGCCGACCGGGCCGCGGCCGTCCGCCCCGGCTTCGCCGTGGACGCCGGTACCGTCGCCGACGTCGTCGCGATCTGCCGGGCGCTCGACGGTATCCCGCTCGCGATCGAGCTGGCCGCCGCCCGGCTGCGCTCCCTCACGCCCGGCCAGGTCGCGGCCCGGCTCGGCGACCGATTCCGGCTGCTGGCGGGCGGCAGCCGCGCCGCGCTGCCCCGGCACCGCACGCTGCGCGCCGTCGTCGACTGGAGCTGGGACCTGCTGGACGACGCCGAACGCACCGTCCTGCGCCGGCTCTCGGTCTTCGCCGGCGGCGCCACCCCCGAGGGCGCCGTGCACGTGTGCGGGCTGGACGCCCCCGACGCCCCCGACCCGCACGACGTCATCGACGTCATCGCCGCCCTGGTCGACAAGTCGCTGGTGATGGCGGACGGCGACGCCGAGGTCCGCTACCGGCTGCTGGAGACCGTCCGCGTGTACGCGGGGGAGCGGCTGGAGCAGTCCGGCGAGGCCCGGCGCGTCCGGGACGCGCACGCCTGCTACCTCGTCGGCTTCGCCGAGCGCGCCGAACCGGAGCTGCGCCGCCACGACCAGCTGCGCTGGGCCGAGCGGATCTCCGCCGAACGCGGCAACATCGCGGCGGCGTTCCGCCACGTGACCGAGACCGGCGACGTCGAGACCGGGCTGCGGCTCCTCGCGGCCCTGGTGTTCTTCTTCATCCTGCGGGACATGGAGACGGAGGCGTCCGGCTGGGCCGTCGCCGTGCACGCCATGGCCGGCGACACCCCGCCTCCCGGTCTGGAGGAGGAGCACGCGCTCTGCGTCATCTCGTCCCGCCTCATCACCGAGATGCAGAAGGACCAGGGGCCGACGCGGGAGTCGCTGAACGCCGCCCTGGCGGACATCG
Source organism: Actinomadura sp. NPDC049382 (assembly GCF_040677125.1). Classification (NCBI taxonomy): domain Bacteria; kingdom Bacillati; phylum Actinomycetota; class Actinomycetes; order Streptosporangiales; family Thermomonosporaceae; genus Actinomadura; species Actinomadura sp. NPDC049382. The sequence continues at coordinate 3,793 of NZ_JBFARO010000123.1, read as the reverse complement.
CCTCCGTCATCCCCGACAGGCCGAGGCATCCCGTCCTGGCCCTCGCGCAGTGCGCGTCCAGCATCTTCACCGGCGACATGGAGGCGATGCGCCGGCGGCTGCACGACATCGACGACCATCCCGACCCGTGGCTGCGCGCCATCGTCCGCGTCTGCCTGGGGCACATGGCGATCCACACCGGGGACATCGACGAGGCGGCCGCGGAGACCGCCGACGGCTACGCGCGGTTCCGGGAGATGGGCGACCGGTTCGGGATGATCGTCGCGCTGAGCGGGATGATGCAGGTCGCGCTGGCCCGGGACGAGGCGGCGGAGGCCATCCGGCTCGGCGAGGAGGCGCACGGCTACGCCACCGCCCAGGTCAGCCCGGAGCAGGGCGCGGGGATCCTCATCCAGCTCGCCCGTGCGCGCGCCCGGCAGGGCGACGTCGAGGGCGCGCGCGCGGACCTCGACCGGGCGATGGCGGAGACCGAGCGGGTCGGTGAGTTCGCCGAAGCGGCCGGCGCGTCCCTGCAACTGTGCGAGCTGTCCCTCCAGGAGGGCGACCGGGACGCCGGGCGCGCCTACGCCGAGCGTGCGCACCAGTGGGTCGAGGCGCGCGGCCACCGGCCCGACTTCGTGCAGACCGCCCGCCGCACCCACAGCCGCCTCGGCTGCCTCGCCGAGGAGGACGGCGACCTCGACGAGGCGCGGCGCCGGCACACCGAGGCGTTCCGCGACCTGCACGACGACGTCCTCATGGGCAACCCGACCGTGGCGTCCCTCATCGAGGGGCTGGCCGCCTACGCCGCCGCGCGCGGTGCGTTCGTCCGCGCCGCCGAACTGCTCGGCACCGCGCACACCCTGAACGGCTACAGCGACGACACCTCCTACGAGGTCCGCCGGACGCTGCCCGTCGTGACCCGCGCCCTCGGCGACGACGCCTTCGCCGCCGCCTACGAACGCGGCCGCCTGGTCACCCGCCAGGGCGTCTTCGAGCAGAGCGCCGACCTCGTCGCGTCCATCTGACGGATGCGGCGGGACGCGCCGGTCCGCGGCTCGTGCACGGGTGCCGCACCGAGTGGGGACGGCCGCGCGCGCCATCCGCGGACTGTGCGTCCGGGGATGGCGCGCGCGGCCGTGGGTGCGGGCCGCTGTCAGGCCCGCCGTGAGTACATGCGCATGGCGAGCGGGAACGTGACCAGGGTGATGCCCGCCGCCCACGCGAGCGTGTACCAGGCGTGGTTCCCGATCGGGCCGCCGACGGTCAGCGCACGCACCGCCGCGGCCAGATGGGTGACCGGGTTGATGTCCGTCCACGCCTGCAGCCACCCCGGCATCGTGGCCGTGTTCGGGACGAGGATGTTGCTGCCGAACGTCAGCGGCATCACCCAGAGGAAGGACAGGCCCTGGACCGTGTCCGGCGACGGCGCGATCAGGCCCACCAGCACCGAGAACCAGCACACGGCCAGGTAGAACACGTACGCCAGCGCGAACGCCGCCACCACCGACAGCGGGTCGGTGTGGAACCGGAAGCCCAGGATCGACCCGAAGCCCACCAGCATCGTCATCACGGTGACGAACCGCGCCGTGTCCCCGAGGACCGTCCCGATGAGCGGCGCCGACCGGGCGATCGGCAGGCTGCGGAACCGGTCGAACACGCCCTTGTGGATGTCCTCGTTCAGCGCCGTCCCGACGCCCATCGTCGCGAACATCGTCATCATCGCGACCAGGCCCGGCAGCAGCTCCTGCAGGTAGGCGTGCGTTCCGCCCGCCACCGCGCCGCCGAACACGTAGAGGAACAGCACCAGGAACACGATCGGCATGAGCGTCGTGTCCAGCAGCTTTTCCGGGGAGTGCCGCAACTGGGCGAGGTTGCGCCACGCCAGGGTCAGGCCGTGCCGCAGCGTCCGCCTCGGGCTGACGCGCCCGGGCGGCTCGGCCGGCGCCTGCGGACGGGAGTCGACGGTCATCGTGGTCATGCCACGCTCCTTTCGAGTTCGAGGCCGGCCTCGTCGGCGAGGTGGCCGGTGAGTGTGAGGAACACCTCGTCGAGGCTCGGCATCCGCAGCGCCAGCTCGGCCGCCGTGATGGACGCCTCGTCCAGCCGCCGCACCAGCGCGGACATCAGCCCGGGATCGTTCACCGGCGCCGTGACGAGCCCCGTCGCCTCCTGCACCTCGGGGCGCTCGCCGGTCAGCTCGGCCACGATCGCGGCGAGCTGGGCGGCGCGGTACGGCTCGGCGGCTCGCACCGCGAGCGTCTGCCGCCCGACCCGCCCCTTCAGCTCGTCGGACGTCCCCTCGGCGATGACCCGGCCGTGGTCGAACACCGCGATCCGGTCGGCGAGGGCGTCGGCCTCCTCCAGGTACTGCGTCGTCAGCAGCACGGTCGCGCCGTCGGCCACCACGGTGCGGACCGTCTCCCACACCTCGTTGCGGGCCCGCGGATCCAGCCCGGTCGTCGGCTCGTCCAGGTAGATGACCTCGGGATGGTTGATCAGGCTCGCCGCCAGGTCGAGCCGCCGGCGCATGCCTCCCGAGTAGGTCTTCACGGCGCGCGACGCGGCGTCCGTCAGCCGGAACCGGTCGAGCAGCTGCCGGGCCCGCGCCTTCGCCTCCCGCCGGCCGAAGTCCAGCAGCCGCGCGATCATCACCAGGTTCTCGGTGCCGGTCAGCTCCTCGTCCACCGACGCGTACTGCCCGGTCAACCCGATCTTCGCCCGGACGCGCGCCGCGTCCCCGGCCACGTCATAGCCGCACACCTCGGCCCGTCCGGCATCCGGCTTCAGCAGCGTCGCCAGCACGCGGACGGCGGTGGTCTTGCCCGCGCCGTTGGGCCCGAGCACCCCGAGCACCGTGCCGCGGCGCGCCGCGATGTCCACACCGTCCAGCGCCTTCGTATCGCCGAACGTCTTGCGCAGCCCCTCCGCGCGGATCACTTCGTCCATCGGTCCCGCCTTTCGCCATGCGTCATCTGTGACGGTCACCACGGTGGGGGAGGGCGCTGACAGGGCGCGGACATCGGCGCCCGCCCGCTGACGCGCCGCTGACACGGGACTGATGTCGCCGCCGTGAACCGCGAGTGACCTGCAGGTTTCTCGCGTCTGCGGGAGGCGTCGACCAGCAGGCCCTCGCCCACGGGCGTCGGAACGGCCACGGTCGAGGGGCCGCAAAGCCCCTGTGGGCGGAGCGTTCAGCGGGTCGTGTCGATTTGACGGGCTGTCCGAGGCTGCCTAATGTCTGTCGTGCCCCAAGGGGATGCGGGACGCCGAGAGGCGGACGGCCCCGGGGGAAGCCGAAAGAGGAAAACGGTTCGCGGCTTGCTTCGAACCGAGGTACTCTCGAATGGCAAGCCCGGACGGGATGCAGGACGCCGCGAGGTGGCCGGCCCGCAGGGGCGACTCCTACGGATCGACCATCGCCAGGCTCACGGCCTGGGGGTGACTCGTCGCCGCGGGGGGACTGGGACGCCTCCAACCGTCAAAAAGATCTTCGCGGATCTGCTTGACAGCGGGAGCGGAACAGGTAAGTTAGAAGGGTTGCCCCGGAGCCGGGGTCCGCGAGAGCGGGGTTCGGCGCGGTGGGTGTCCGTTTCTTGAGAACTCAACAGCGTGTTAAAAGCCAGTGCCTTTATCGGCTCGGTTCTCCTTCGGGAGTCCGGGTCGCCCCGTGACCATCGATCTTCGGATTGGTGGTGGGGATTTCTTTGAGGCAATGTGCAACTCCTTTGGAGTTGTGCTTTTGCTGGGATTTTCTTCGAGGTTTGGCTGCCGGCGGTTCGCCCCGCTGGTGGTCGTTTGGACCTTAATGGAG
>NZ_JBFARO010000122.1:0-23938 GCF_040677125.1 Actinomadura sp. NPDC049382 | reverse complement strand
CCACGCCAGCGCGGCCGCCGCGATCACCGTGCCCGCGCCGAGGGCGCGGCGGACCCGCGCGCCCAGCCACAGCGGCCAGCGGGGGACGGCCCTCACCGCGTTCCTTCCGTGTCGTCCCGGGGAACCACCGTCCGGGATTGGGGTTTTCCCGGATGTGCGGGACGGGCGGCACCGGGAGCATGGGGGCGGGCCGGAGGCCGCGCCCCGGCACGGCCCGCGGCGCGCCCGGTGGCGTGCGGGGGCCACCACCGGGTCACCCGGTGCGACCCGGTTCCCGCGGCCAGTTTTCCGCACCGCGCACGGCGAGCGGGAGGCTCCGTTACCCGATCGATGCGCGCCCGCGGCGGCCGCCCGCGGCCGCTTCCGGTCAGCGGGTCTCCGCGGCCCGCAGCCAGGTGAGGACGGCCAGCACCCGCTTGTTGCTGTCCTGCGGGCCCGCCGCCCCGCCCGACGAGGCGATCTTCAGCTTGGTGAAGATCGCCCGCACGTGGTCCTCCACGGTCCGCGCCGACAGGTGCAGCCGCTTGCCGATCCCCGCGTTGGAGTGCCCCTCCGCCATCAGCGCCAGGACCTCCCGCTCCCGGCCCGACAGCCGGGACATCTCCGCCTCGCGGTGCCGCGCCTCGACGAGCCTGCTCACCACGTCCGGGTCGATGACGACCTCGCCGCGCATCACCCGCTCCAGCGCCGAGCGCAGGCTGTCCACGTCGGTGACGTGGTCCTTCAGCAGGTAGCCGACGCCGCGCGGCCGGTCGCGGAACAGCTCCATCGCCTGCGGGGTCTCGTTGAACGCCGACAGCACGAGGACGCCGATGCCCGGATGGCGCTCCAGCAGCCGGCGGGCCGCGACGACCCCCTCGCTGGTGAACGTCGGCGGCATGTGCAGGTCGACGATCACCACGTCGGGCGGGTCGCCGGCGACGCGGGCGAGCAGCTCCTCGCCCGAGCCCGCGGACGCCACCACCTCGATGCCGACCGTGGTGAGCAGGGTGACCAGCGCCTGCCGGAAGATCCCGCTGTCCTCCGCCACGGCTACTCGCATGGCACGTCCATCCTCACCGTCGTGCCCTCGCCGGGGCCGCCGCCGACTTCCACCTCGCCGCGCAGCGCCCCGATCCGGCCGGACAGCCCGGCGAGGTCGGCGGCGGGATCGCCGGGCCCGCCGCCGTCGCAGGTCAGCTCCGCGGCCACCCGGCCGTCCGCATGGCCCACCCGGACGTGCACCCGCGTGGCGTGCGCGCGGTCCACAGCGTACGACAGCGTCTCGCACAGCACGGAGTAAAGCGTGGACTCGATCTCGCGGGAGAACCGGCGCTCGGTGACGTCGAGCTCGACGCGCACGCCGACCCGCTCGGCGACGACCTCCAGCGCCGGCCCGATGCCGTCCTGGACCAGCAGCGCGGGCCGCACCTCGCGGGCCAGCTCGCGCAGCTCGGCGAGGGCCGCCACCAGCTGCTCGCGGCACGTGCGCGCGTGCTCCTTCACCACCGGGTCGCCCGTGACGGCCTCCAGCGTGCCGAGCATCGCGCCGAGCGCGAGGAGCCGCTGCTGCGCGCCGTCGTGCAGGTCGCGGGCGAGGCGCTCGCGCTCGGCGGTCTCGGCCCGGACGAGGCGGCGGTAGGCGGCGCGGACCTGCTCCAGGCCCGCGTGCACGCTCGCCTGCAGCCGCGCGGTCTCCAGCGCCCGGCCGCCCGCGGCGAGCGCGGCCTCGACCAGCGAGCCGTGGTCGCGCAGCGCGGCGCCGAGCTCCACGACGGCGAGCGGCTCGCCCGCCGCGTCCTCGACCCGGCGCCGCCACCGCCCCGCTCCCCCGCCGCCCGGGTCCTCCGGGCCGAGCTCCACGGGGCGCCCGTCGGTGTCGACGTAGGTGCGTTCCGCCGGCGCCCAGAACCACAGCTCCAGCGTCGGGTCGTGCAGGACGTCGCGCAGCGCGTCGCGGACCCGCTCCACCGACACCGGCGCGGTCAGCCGGAGCATCCGGCCGGCGACGGTCAGCTCCGCGATGCGGACCCGCAGCGCGGACGCCAGCAGGGTGAGCGGCACCAGCACGACGACCGCGCCCTGCACCGCGTACACCCGGAGCAGGTCGTCCAGCGGGATCGAGTCCTCCATGATCGGCCGCTGCGTCAGCGCGGCGGAGATGCCCACGAAGCCGATGGCGACCGTGACGGGGAGGGTGAGCAGCCGCCGCATCCGGCCCATCCGCGGCAGCCGCAGCATCAGCACGACGGCGAGCGACACGGCCAGCAGGACGTACAGGGTCGCGGACACCCGCAGGACGACCCGGAAGACCTCCAGGTCGGGGAACGGCGCGGGCCACCACACCGAGTCGCCGCGGAACGCCGCCCACTCCGGCTCCGAGGTCGTCCACAGCGCGGTCGGGCAGCCCCACAGCACCGCGCACGCCGCGGCCGTCCAGATCCGGTCGGGCAGGTACTCCAGCCGCCCGGCCGGATACAGCAGGACGCCCACGGCGAGCGCGAGGTAGAAGGTGGCCTGCGCGTACGGCGACAGGAGCGGCCCGATGGAGGCGTCCCAGCTCGCCGCCCAGTTGACCGCCCAGCAGACGGACGCGGCCGCGAACAGCAGCCCGGTCCGGCGGGTCCGCGGCCCGGTCGCGAGCAGCACCCCCGCCATGGCGATCGCGGCGCAGCCGACCAGCGTGATCGCGGCGGCGGCCGGATGGTCCCGCCAGTACGGCCACCCGGCCGGCAGCGCGAGCCCCGCCACCGCCGGCCCGGCGACGAGGGCGCGCCTCGTCTCCGCGCCGAACCACGGGGGCGACCTGCGCCGCCGCGGTGCGGAAATGACCACGACCATCCCCTCCATGCTCGGACCTCGGCGGGAGGTCCTGCCACCGGAAAGCCACGGGGCGCCGGCCCGTGCTTTCCCGGACGCCGCGGCGGGCGGCGGGACCGCACCGGAAGTGTCCCCGAGGCCGGGGCCCGCCGTCACGGTGCGTTATGCGATCGATGCGCGCGCCGTTCCGGCGTTCTCGTCCCGATCTCGCCGGACCGGAGTCCCGCCGGCCCGGGAGCATTCGGGACGCGCCTCCCTTGACGCGGGACGGCCCCGCGTCCGGACCCTGGACGCGGCCGAATCCGACCCGGCTGAAAGGAATTCACATTCACCGGGAAAACACCGCCGCCGGCCCGCGTTCTACTGGGTTGCCGGGCCGGGCGGGGAATGCCAGGATCGTTTCGCGGGAGCAATGGGGGACGCGGGGAGAAAGGGGCGCGGGGGAAATGGAGCAGACGACGGCCGTGCGCGGCGCGGGGCCGGGGGCCGGGCTGCCGGTGCCCGCCGGCGCGGCGGGGCCGCTCGCCCCGTTCGCCGACCGGGCGCGGGTCCGGCCGCGGTACCGGGCGATCCTGGCGGTGGACATCGAGGCGTCCACGACGCGCACCGACCCGGTGAAGGCCGAATTGCGCCGCACGCTCTACCGGCTCCTGGAGGAGGCGTTCAACCGCGCCGGAATCGGGCCGCGGCACCGCGAGGAGTACGTCGACCGGGGCGACGGGGTCCTCGTTCTGGTGCGCCCTTTCGACGAGGTTCCGAAAACGCTGCTGCTGCACCCGGTGGTGCCGCTGCTGTCCGCACTCCTCGCCGAATACAATTCGGCGCAGACGATCACGTCCGGCGGCGACCGGCGAATTCGGGTGCGGGTGGTGGTGCACGCCGGAGAGGTGCACAACGACGGGCACGGCAATTTCGGCGAATCCCTCGACGTCGCCTTCCGGCTGCTGGACTCGGCGGAGGCGAAGGGCGCTCTGCGGCGCACCCGCGGGCCGCTGGCGCTGGTCGTGTCCGAGGACATCTACCACTCCATCGTCCGGCACGGGTACGAGGGGATCCGCGCCGACTCCTACGTCCCGCTCGTCCGGCTGGAGGTCACCGGCCGCAGCCACCAGGGCTGGGTGCACGACGCCGGCGCCGCCCCGGCGCGCGTCCACCGGCGCACCGCGCGCGCCGCGCGCGACGGCCTGCCCGTGTGGCGGCGCCGCCTGCGCGCCCTCGCGGTCAGCGGCGGCGGCCCACGCCCGCCAGGGTGAAGGCGCGCTCCGGGTGCGCGGTCCCCGGCCCGTCGGGGCGCCACAGCGGGGTGAAGGTCAGGCCGGGCTCCACGAGGTCGAAGCACGCGACGATGTCGAGGATCTCGGCCCGGCCGCGGCCCCAGAAGTGGCCGCTGGTCGGCTTGAACACCCGGCCGACGTCGCCGCCGGACTCGGGCTCGGGCTCCTGCGTGATGTGCGTGAACACCAGGTGGCTGCCGGGGGCGAGGGCATCGTGCAGGCGCCGCAGCACGGCGGCGGCCTCGGCCGCGTCCGGGATGAAGTGCAGGACGCGGTCGAGCACGACCGCCACCGGCCGCTCGAAGTCGATGAGCGCGCGGACCTCCGGGTCGTCGGCGACGGCCTCCGGGCGCCGCGGGTCGCACCGGACGAACGCGGCCCGCCGCGTCCGGGCGAGCAGCGCGCGGGCGTGCGCCAGCACCACCGGGTCGCCGTCGGCGAACACGACGGCCGAGTCGGGCGCGACCTGCGCGGCGACCTCGTGGACGTTCCCGCGCGCGGGCAGCTTGCTGCCGATGTCGATGAACTGCCGGACGCCCGCGCGGGCGAGGAACCGCACCGCGCGGCCGATGAAGGCATGGTTCTCCCGTGCCGCCGCCCGCGCCTCGGGGATGACGGCGAGCAGCTGCTCGGCCACCTCCCGGTCGGCCGCGTAATTGTCCTTGCCGCCGAGCAGGTAGTCGTAGATCCGCGCCGTGTTCGCCGTGACCAGATCCACGTCGGCGGGAGTCCACCTCTCATCGGCCATCGCAAAGCTCCGCTCATCCCCGGTCAAATGATCGTCTCATGGAACGCGGAGTGCTCGCGCCGGAACCCACCGTGAGGCACGCGGGCGCGGGCGCGGGCGCGGCGGAGCAGCCCTAGTCGGGCAGCAGCGGGACCTGCACGCCCTGGTCGCGGTTCAGCAGGACGGCGCGGGTGATGGCGGACGGGCCGAACCGCTCCCGGACGCCATCCACAGCGCCGTCCACGGCCATGGCCTGGTCGAACGGCAGCGCGAGCTGGACGGCCCGGTCGTCGTGCAGGTTCCCGAGTGAGACGCCGATCAGGGTCAGCCCCCGGCTCTCGACCAGCGGCGTCGCGGCGGCGAGCAGCCCCCGCGCCGCCGCCAGGATCGCGGGGGTGTCGGCGGTCGCCTGCGCCAGCGTGTGCGAGCGGGTGGCGCGGGCGTAGTCGCCGAACCGCAGCCGGAGGGTGACCGTCCGGCACACGCGGCCGGCCTTGCGCAGCCGTCCGCCGAGCCGGTCGACGAGGCCGACGAGCATGGCGTCCAGCTCCGCGGGCGACCGGCGGCGGCGCCCGAGGGCGCGCTGCGCGCCCATGGACCGGCGGCGCACGCCCGTCCGCACCGGGCGGGGGTCGCGGTTGAGCGCGAGCGCGTGCAGGTGCCGCCCCGCACCCGGGCCGAGCAGCGACACCAGCGCCGACTCGGGCATGTCCGCCACGTCGCCCACGGTCTCCACGCCGTACCCGGCCAGCTTGGCGGCGGTCGCCGGGCCGACGCCCCACAGCCGCCGCACCGGGAGCGGGCGCAGGAACTCCAGCTCCCCGTCCGGCGGCACCACCAGCAGCCCGTCGGGCTTGGCGACGCCGCTGGCGACCTTGGCGAGGAACTTGGTGCGGGCGACCCCGACCGTGATCGGCAGCCCGACCTCCTCGGCGACCTCCCGCCGCAGCCGGGCGGCCACCTCCGCGGGGACCCGGCGCAGCCCGTCCACGTCGAGGAACGCCTCGTCGATCGACAGCCCCTCGACGAGCGGCGTGGTGGCCCGGAAGACGGCGAACACCGCCTTGCTCGCCGCGCTGTAGGCGCTCATCCGCGGCGGCACCACGACCGCGCGGGGGCAGAGCCGCCGCGCCTGCCCGCCGCTCATCGCCGTGCGCACCCCGTGCGCCTTGGCCTCGTAACTGGCGGCCAGCACCACGCCCATCCCGACGATGACCGGCCGCCCGCGCAGCGACGGATCGTCGCGCTGCTCGACCGACGCGTAGAACGCGTCCAGGTCGGCATGCAGGATCGTCGCGGCACCGGACACGAACATATGTTCGCATAACCGGTGTCCGGGCAGGTAGGGGGCCCGTGGCGGCGGGACGCCGCCACGGGCCGCGGGGTGGGTGGTTACTCGTTGAAGAGGCGGCCGTAGTCGGCCATGGCGAGGGCGATGTCCGCCTGCGCCCAGAAGCGGTGGTAGGTGAAGGTCGGCGCGGTCGAGGTCTCGCCGTTGGCGTAGGCCATGACGCGCTGGTAGTCGGGGTCGCTCTTGTAGAAGGAACGGATGGAGATGAAGGTCGAGTTGGAGTTGATCGGGTCGCCGTTCGGCATGGTGCCCGTCCAGCCGGACGGGACGTAGACCGGGTCGGTGAGGCGGTTGTAGTCGGCCCGGGTCTCCTGCACCGACACGCCCTTGGCGTCAGCGTGCTTCCACATGGCGTCGAGCAGGTCCTTGGCGGCCTTCTTGGCGTCGGCGTTGCCGGACTTGGCGGCGTAGTACGTCAGGGTCTTGGCGTACGCGGCGGCCACGCCGACGTCGTTGGTGTAGTCCTGCACGGTGACGTGCAGGCCGGTGTTGGCGGGCGGCATGCCGCTGGCCGACGACCAGTTCGCGTCCGGCTGCCCGGTCCACTTGAGCGTGGACGGGATCTTGATGCTGCCGGTGGACGGGTCGACGGTCGTCTGCGACAGCGCCCAGGAGACCCACTTGTCGAGGATCGCCTTGGCGTTCGCGTCACCGGTGACCTGGTAGTACTCGGCGACGCGCTCCATCGACCACGCCTGGAAGCCGAACCACTGGTTGCTCGGCGGGTCGTGGTAGACGGGCTGCCAGTCGTAGGCCATGCCGTAGAACTCGGTGAGGCCGGTCGGCGGGGTGCTGTAGCTGCCCTCCCAGCTGTTGGTGACGCCGCCGGCGATCCCGCCCTCGGCGGACTGCAGCCACTTGTAGAGCTGCAGCTGCCGGGTGAGGCTCTTCTCCCAGTCGGCCTTGGCCGTGGCGCCCTTGGGGGCGAGCGCGGCGTCGTTCACCAGCGCGTAGGCGGCCAGGGGGTTCTGGTAGCCGAAGTGCGAGGCGCCGTCGCCGATGCGCCAGGCCCAGCCGGCGCTCGTGTCCGTGGCGCCGCCCCAGGCGTAGTACCAGGACAGCAGGTAGTGCTCGCTGTCCTTGCCCGTCCCGGCCGGGCAGGACGTGGCGGGGTGGCAGTCGCCGATCTTCTTGAAGTACTTGTCGAAGAAGGAGTAGCGCAGGTAGTCGCCCATCTTGCCGGCCTTGGCGACGGTGGCCGAGACGGAGCCGGCCTTGCCCTGCTCCGCGGCCCAGGTGTTCGCCCAGTACGCGGCCTGGATGGCGCGCGCGTCGGCGTCGGGGGCGTCGGTGAACTTCCACTGCTTGGCGTAGGACGAGTCCTTGATGAACAGGTCGAGGTAGCCGTTGGTGCCGCCGAAGGCGAACTTGTCGCACGTCGGCTGCGGGACGGTCTCGAACACCGACTCCTGGGCGCCGCGCTGGTAGGTGTTGATGTAGGACGGGCCGTCGGCGCTCGGGCCCTCCTCGCAACCGCCGCCCGGCGTGTTGCCGTAGCCGTACACGTTGTCGACGTCCTGCAGCCAGTGCATGCCGTAGATGTCGTCGGTGCCGTAGGCGGACTTCAGCTCGCTCGCGATCGGGTCCTGCCCGACCGGGATGTTGCCGTCGATCTGCGACGGGTAGTCGCTGACCTCGGGGTGCTCGGCGGCGTAGGTGGCGGGCTTGGAGGCGTTGTAGAAGGAGTTCGTCGGCTGGTCCGCGTGGGTCGGGATCATGTACTTCTCCATCAGCGCCCACGCGGCGTTGAAGGGGGCCCAGTTCTGCGTGACCTTGCCGTACATGGCCTCCAGCCAGATGAGGTAGCTGTAGGCCTCGGACGTGGTCTCGTGCCCGTGGTCGGGCGCCTCGACCATGAAGGTCTCGACCGAGTGGTACGGGATGCCCTCGGGGCTGAAGTAGCCGTTCGCCGGGTCCTTGATCTTGTTGTACTGGTCGAGGAACCGCTGGGTGTAGGTGTCGCCGCCGGTGGCCACCTCGGTCGCGGTGACGGTGGCCGCCGCGTAGCCGGTGGCCGACGAGGTGAACGTCGCCTGGCCCGTCCCGGAGTCGTCCGCGGTGATCGTCACGTTCTGCGCGGTCGACCAGTTCTGCGGCGTGAACGTGAGCGATCCGCCGCCGGTCACCGACAGGCCGCTGTTGCCCGCGGTGCGGGCGGTCGTCACGGTGACGTTCGAGGACGGCGCCTCCGACAGCTTCACCGCGTACGTGGCCGTGGAGCCCTGCGCGATGGTCAGCGTCGCCGGGTTGGCCACGACGCTCGCCTCGGCCGCGACCGTGATGCCGACCGGCGCGGACTCGGCCGTGCCGCCGGCGCTGTCGGTCACCTTGGCGTAGAGCGAGTAGCCGCCCGCGGCGGTGGGCGTCCAGTTCAGCGCGTAGGGGGCGGTGGTGTCGGCGGCGCCGAGCGGGCCGTCCTGGTCGAAGAACTCGACCTTGGAGACGGTCGCGCCGGTCCCGGCGGTGGCGGTCGCCGCGAGCGGCACCGAGGCGCCCACCGAGTAGGTGGCCCCGGCGGCCGGGCTGGTCAGCGCCACCTTCGGGGCGGACGTGCTGCCGTTGCAGGGCGTGCCGTTCAGGGTGAAGGACGTCGGGTCGGTGTTGGTCCCGCTGTAGGTGAACTGCGCGCCGATGTTCACGGTCGCACCGGACGCCAGCGACCCGTTCCAGCTCTCGTTCTGGACGGTGACGTCCTGGCCGGACTGCGACCACTTGCCCGACCAGCCGCTCGCCAGCTTCTGGTTCCCCGCGTAGGAGTACTTCAGCGTCCAGCCGTTCAGCGCGTCACCCTGGTTGGTGATGTCGATGCTGGTCGTGAAACCGCTGCCCCAGTCGTTCTTCTTGTAGACGACCTTGCACGCGGCGGCGGCGGCCTGCGCGGGCGCCAGCACCCCTAGGCCACTGCAGAGCAGGGTCAGCGTCGCGCCCACGGCCGTGAACGCGCGCCATCGTTGCCGTCTTCTCACCGTTGTTCCTTCCTGAGTCACCCGGCGTGCGGGCATACCGGGCTCCACCGCCGGCGGACTCCGGCGATGGCGTCTCTTCAAGGGGCGCGCCGCGAGGCGGGCGCGCGTCAGGCCGGGGCCGTCAGCCGGACTCCCGGATGATCAACTTGGTGCGCAGCACCACGCGGCGCTCGGTGTTCGGCCGGCCGCCGGTGCAGGCGCGCAGCTCGCGGGCGAGCCGGGCGCCGAGGTCCTCGGCGGGCTGCCGGACGGTGGTGAGCCGGGGCCGCACCTGCCGGGCGACGGGCGCGTCGTCGAAGCCGACGACGGCGACGTCGTCGGGCACCCGCCGGCCGGCCCGGCGCAGCGCGCTGAGCGCGCCGACCGCCATCTGGTCGGACGCGGCGAGCACGGCGTCGACGTCCGGCCGGCGCTCCAGCAGCCGGCGCATCGCGCGCTCGCCGGACAGCCGGCCGAAGTCGCCCTGGCAGACGAGCCCGTTGACGCCCATCCCGGCCTCCCGGGCGGCGAGCCGGTAGCCGGCCAGCCGGTCGACGGCCGCGCCCATGTCGGCGGGCCCGGCGATCGTGCCGATGCGGCGGCGGCCGGTGGTGAGCAGGTGCCGGACGGCGGCGTGCGCGCCGCCGCGGTTGTCGACGTCGACGTAGGGCAGCGCCACCTCGTCGAGGGGGCGCCCGGCCAGCACCACCGGGGCGCCGGCCGCGGCCTGCACCAGCGGGGCGACCTGGTCGCGGCGGGCGCCGACGAGCAGCACGCCCTCGGCCCGGCCGCCGCGCAGGTAGCCGGTGGTGGCGCGCCACTCGTCCGGCCGGCCGGCCATGAGGACGACCAGCGGCGCGCGGCCGTCCAGCTCGCGCCGCACGCCCCACAGCAGGCGCGCGAAGTAGGGGTCGCCGAGGACGCGGCAGGCGTCCTCGCACACCACGGCCGCGATCGTGCCGGAGGACTCCCGGTCGGGGGAGCCGCCGCGGCGGCGGACGTAGCCGAGCCGCTCGACGGCCGCCTCCACCTGGAGGCGGGCCGTCCTGCTGACCCGCGCCGAGCCGTTGAGCACGCGGGACGCGGTCGCGGGCGACACGCCGGCGAGCTCGGCGACGTGGGCGAGGGTCGGGGGCCGGTCGGGAAGGGCGGGGTCTTCGGGATGGGTGAGGGTCACGCTTGAGCACTCCCTTCGGGGGTTCCCGGGCCGTCGCGGGGGTGGGACCGGGTCGGGAGTAGTGGGAGCGCTCCCAAGAATCCGATCGGACGCGGATTGTGTCAAGGGTCACAGGCCACATGGATGCACGGAATGGCTCCCCGGTCCCTCACCGCGCGCGCGAGCCGCCGTGAAAATTCGTGAAAGGAATGGAACAGGGGTTCCATGCCGCGTCCGGGCCGTTCTACGTTCACCGCAGTCCAGGAGTGGGAGCGCTCCCAAGCGAAAAGTCACGACGTGAAAGCCGAGATCATGAGATCGCCTTCCCCGCGCACCGCCGCGGCGGCCGCCCTGACCGGCGCACTGTGCGCGGCGGGCTCGCTCGCCGCCACCGGCGCCGTGCTCGGCGCGCCGCCGGCCCGGGCGGCCGTCGCCTGCGAGGTCGCCTACACCACCAATGACTGGGGCACGGGCTTCACGGCCGCCGTCACGATCACCAACCGCGGCGCGGCCGCCACCGGGTGGACGCTGACCTACTCCTACGCCGGGAACCAGCGGCTGGCGAACGGCTGGAACGGCCGCTGGTCGCAGTCCGGCGCGGCCGTCACCGTCCAGAACGAGAGCTGGAACGGCGTCCTCGCGACGGGTGCGTCCGTCCAGGCCGGAGCCCAGTTCACCTACAGCGGCAGCAACGCCGACCCCACCGACTTCAAGGTCAACGGCACGGCCTGCAACGGCGACGCCGGGCCCACCGATCCGCCGACGACGCCCACCACTCCCCCGCCCGGCGGGCCGGCACCGGAGCTGAAGGTCTCCGGCACCGCCTTCACCGACGCCGCCGGCAACACCGTCCGGCTGCGCGGGGTGAACCGCTCCGGCGGCGAGTTCGCGTGCGTCCAGGGCAACGGCATCTGGGACGGCCCGATGGACGCGGCCTCGGTCGCCGCCATCAAGGGCTGGAACGCGAACGCCGTCCGGGTGCCGCTGAACTCCGACTGCTGGCTCGGGCTGGACGACGTCGACCCGGCCTACCGCGGCACCGCCTACCGGAACGCGGTGCGGAACTACGTCGGCCTTCTCGAAGAGAACGGCATCACGCCCATTCTGGAGCTGCATTGGAGCCACGGCCTGTGGACCGGCAATGACAACCATTGCGCCACGGCCGCCGCCGAATGCCAGAAACCGATGCCGGACGCCGAATACGCGCCCGAGTTCTGGCGGCAGGTCGCCGCCGCGTACAAGGACGACAGGGCCGTCGTATTCGACCTGTTCAACGAGCCGTATCCGAACAACTTGCAGGTCATGGACTACGGCCAGTCGTGGAAGTGCTGGCGGGACGGCGGCGCGGACTGCACCGGCCTGACCTACGAGGCCGCCGGCATGCAGGACCTCCTCGACGCGGTCCGCTCCACCGGGGCCGAGAACGTCGTGATGGTGGCGGGCAGCAGCTACTCCAACGACCTGTCCCAGTGGCTCGCGCTGAAGCCGTCGGACCCGGCCGGCAACCTCGCGGCGGCCTGGCACTCCTACAACTTCAACTACTGCAGGGACGCGGCCTGCTGGGACCAGCAGCTCGCGCCCGTCGCCGCCGCGGTGCCGCTCGTCGCCGGCGAGATCGGCGAGAACACCTGCGGCCACGCCTACGTCGACACGCTGATGGCCTGGCTCGACGCGCACGCCGCGTCCTACCTCGGCTGGACGTGGAACACCTGGGACTGCTCCAGCGGCCCCTCCCTGATCAGCTCCTACGACGGCACCCCGACCGCGTACGGAGCCGGGCTCCGCGACCACCTGCGGTCCGCCCCCTGACCCCACAGCCCCCCGACCCACCGCCCGCAACACGCCCACCCCAACCAGATGGAGGAGAGACCCGCATGAAGCACCCCCCTGCGCGCAGGAGGCCCGGCGCCCGCCGCGGCGTGGCCGCCGGAGCGGCGGCCGTCCTGCTCGCCTCAGGCACGGTCGCGCTGGCCCAGGCCCAGGCCAGCGCGGCCGCCGGCTGCACCGTCGAGTACACCGCCAACGACTGGGGCACCGGCTTCACCGCCAACGTGAAGGTCACCAACCTCGGCGACGCCCTCAGCAGTTGGACGCTGGAGTGGGACTTCGCCGGCAACCAGCAGGTGACGAACGGCTGGAACGGGACGTTCGCCCAGTCCGGCAAGCACGTGACCGTGAAGAACCCCAGCTGGGGCGGGGCGCTGGCCAAGAACGCCTCCGTCACCCCGGGCTTCCAGGCCACCTACTCCGGCTCGAACCAGGCCCCCACCCGGTTCACGCTGAACGGCACCGTGTGCGACGGGTCGACGGGCGGCCCCACCGACCCGCCGACGACGGATCCGCCGACCGACCCGCCGACCGGTGACCGCGTCGACAACCCGTACTCGGGGGCGAAGGTCTACGTGAACCCGGAGTGGTCCGCCAACGCCGCCGCCGAACCCGGCGGGAGCGCGATCTCCGACCAGCCGACCGGCGTGTGGCTCGACCGGATCGCGGCGATCAACGGCGTGAACGGCGGCATGGGCCTGCGCGACCACCTCGACGAGGCGCTCTCCCAGGGCGCCGGGGTGATCCAGCTCGTCGTCTACGACCTGCCCGGCCGCGACTGCTCCGCGCTGGCGTCCAACGGCGAGCTCGGCCCGAACGACCTCGACCGGTACAAGACCGAGTTCATCGACCCGATCGCGGGCATCCTCGGCGACGCCAAGTACGCCGACCTGCGGGTCGTCACGGTCGTGGAGATCGACTCGCTGCCGAACCTGATCACCAACGCGGGCGACCGGCCGACCGCCACCGAGAACTGCGACGTCATGAAGGCGAACGGCAACTACGAGAAGGGCATCGCCTACGCGCTGCAGAAGCTCGGCGCGCTGTCGAACGTCTACAACTACATCGACATCGGCCACCACGGCTGGATCGGCTGGGACGACAACTTCGGCCCGACCGCGCAGTTGCTCGCCGACACCGCCGACATGTCCGGCTCGAAGGGCAACGTGGCCGGCTTCATCACCAACACCGCCAACTACGGCGCGGTGAAGGAGCCCTACTTCACCATCAACGACTCGGTGAACGGCACGTCCGTCCGCCAGTCCTCGTGGGTCGACTGGAACCGGTACGTGGACGAGCAGTCCTACGCGCAGGCGTTCCGGCAGGAGCTGATCAGCAAGGGCTTCGACTCCGGCATCGGCATGCTCATCGACACCAGCCGCAACGGCTGGGGCGGCACCGAGCGCCCGACCGGTCCCGGCCCGCAGACGGACGTGAACGCCTACGTCGACGGCGGCCGCATCGACCGCCGCATCCACCTCGGCAACTGGTGCAACCAGGCCGGGGCGGGCCTCGGTGAGCGGCCGAAGGCCGCGCCCGCGACGGGCATCGACGCCTACGTGTGGATGAAGCCCCCGGGCGAGTCCGACGGCGCCAGCGAGGAGATCCCGAACGACGAGGGCAAGGGCTTCGACCGGATGTGCGACCCGACGTACACCGGCAACCCGCGCAACAACAACCACATGAGCGGCGCCCTGCCGGACGCGCCGCTGTCCGGGCACTGGTTCTCCGCGCAGTTCCAGGAGCTGCTGCGGAACGCCTACCCGCCCGTCCAGTAACCGGCCCCCTCCAGGAAAAGGCCCCGCGACCCGCTCCCGGTCGCGGGGCCTCTCCCTGTCGCGGGGCCTCTCTGTGCCGGGGAGCCGTGCCCGAGGGTCGGGCCGCGTGCCCGGGGGCCGGCCGGAACGGGAGCGGCCCGCGGCGTCCCCTGTCGGACGCCGCGGGCCGTGTTCTGTTGGGAGCCGTGTTCTGTTGGGAGCGGTTCGATCGGGAGCTTTCAGGAGGTCATGCAGTGCGGTTCGACGTCGGTGGCCGAACTGGGGGCGTTCGCGGTGAACCCGAACGTCGTCGAGGCGCCGACGGCCAGCGACCCGTTCCAGCTCGCGTTCTTCACCGTGACGTCCGGGCCGGACTGCGTGTAGGTGCCGTTCCACAGGCTGCCGACCGTCTCGCCGTTGGCGAAGGTGAAGTGGGCCATCCAGCCGCTCAGCGGGAGCGTCCCGGTGTTGGTGACCTTGACCTCGCCCTGGTAGCCGCCGCCCCAGCTGTTGACGGAGCGGTACTCGGCGGAGCAGACCATGCCCGGCGTGCCGGGCGGGTCGGTCGGGTCGGTGGGCGGGTCGGTCGGGTTGCCGTCGCCCTCGCCGACGCCCGTCACCTCGCCGTTGCCGCCGTCGAACACGACGTCGGAGCAGCCGTAGAACGTCTCGTTGCTGTCCGAGCGCTGCCACACCGTGTAGATGATGTGGCGGCCGCTCTTGCCGGACGGGAGCCGGGCGTTCCAGTGGTAGTAGGCGTCCTCGCTGCCGGGCGAGCCGACGCTCGGCGGGTCGGTGGCGCTGTAGAACGGCTGGTCCTCCAGGTCGTCCCAGCTGAGCGGGCGGGTCGGGCTCCAGGTGTCCTTGGTGATGTAGGTGCGGAACGTCCCGGGGTGGGCCGCCCACTTGTTGTACCGGAACTCGATGTCCGCGCCGGACGTCAGGTGCGTGACCGGCCAGTCGTCGCGGGCCAGGTCGTAGCCGCTGAAGTCGTACACGACCGCGCCGCCGCTGCACAGCCTCCCGTCGGGGATGAAGCCGCGGGTGCGGCCCGCGCCGTCCGAGCGGAGCACCGCGAACCAGTTGTACAGCGAGGTGGTGCCGCTCTGCGCGACGGCCGCCGCGCACGCGGGGTTGTGCGGGACGATCTGGCCGGTCGAGGTCAGCCCGTCCTTCCAGCACAGGTACGTGCGGCTGCCCGGCACCATCATCGCGCCGTGCGCGGACGCCGGCACGGCGGTGATCAGGGCGCCCGCCAGCATGGCGGGGCCGAGCACCGCGCCCGCCGCCAGCGCTCTTCGTCGTCGCTTTCCCATCGTCCTCCCGTCCACGGGCCGAGGAGAGTCCTGTCCAGGCGGACGCTAGCTCCGCGCCGGCGGGGCCCGGAACGGTCCTTTCACCCTTTCATCGAAGGGCGGTGACGGCAGGACCATACGGCCCGGACGGCGTCGTCCGGGCCGTGCCTCGGGCGGGCTCAGCCCTTCGTGGCACCGGCGGTGAGCCCCCCGATCAGCTGCCGCTCGGCGATGGCGTAGAAGGCGATCGCGGGGACCATGGCCAGCACGATGTAGGCGATGACGAGCGCGTAGTTCGTCGAGTACTGCCCCTGGAACTGCTGGATGCCGACGGGGATCGTCTGCCACTTCGGGTCGGCGAGCACCAGCAGCGGCAGGAAGAAGTTGTTCCAGCTCGTCACGATGGCGAGGACCGACACGGTGCCGAGGGCGGGCCGCGCCATCGGCAGCAGGATCCGCCAGAAGAACCCGAACCGGGAGCAGCCGTCCATGACGGCGGCCTCCTCCAGTTCGCCGGGGATCGTCCGGAAGAAGGACCGCAGGATGATGATCGTGATGGGCAGCGCGAACGCGGCCTGCGGCAGGATGATGCCGAGCGGGTTGTCCAGCAGCCCGAACGAGCGCAGCAGGACGAACAGCGGCAGCACCGCCACCGCGGGCGGGAACATCAGCCCGGCCGCGAACAGCGTGAAGAAGAACTCCCGGCCCCGGAAGGCGTAGCGGGCGAACGCGAACGCCGCCAGCGCCGACACCGCGACGGTGATCAGCGTGGTGGCGACGGCGATCAGCACGCTGTTGGCGATCTGCCGCCAGAAGTCGCCGGACGTCAGGATGCCGGTGTAGTTCGACACCTTCCACGGGTGCGGCAGCCCCAGCGGGTCCGCGGTGAGGTCGCCGGTGGTCTTGAAACCGGAGATCACCGCGTACAGCAGGGGGACGACGACGAACGAGCCGAGCACCCACACCAGCGTGTGCCGGGACAGGCTCCGCGCGAGGCCGGCTCTCATCGGCGGCCTCCCGCGTTGGTGACGGCGCCCTGCAGGTCGCGGCGGAGCGCGTAGCGCTGGTACAGCAGGGAGAAGACCATGCAGATGAGGAACATGGCGACGCTGATCGCGCCCGCGTAGCCCATCTGGTAGCGCTTGAAGCCGAACTGGAACATGGTGACGGCCATCGTCTCCGTGGAGTGCGTCGGCCCGCCCGTCGTGGTGACCCACACGAGGTCGAACAACTGGAGGGAGCCGATGACGGACAGGAACACGCTGATGCGCAGCGTCGGGCCGAGCAGCGGCAGCGTGACGCTGCGGAACCGCCGCCAGGGGCCCGCCCCGTCGATCGCGGCGGCCTCCAGCACCTCCGACGGGATGCCCTGCAGCCCGGCGAGGTAGATCATCATGTGGAAGCCGAAGTACTTCCACGTCATGACGGCGAACAGGGTGGGGAGCGCGGTGTCGGGGTCGGCGAACCACCGGCCGGCGAGGTCGCCGAGCAGCGGCAGGTCCTCGACGAGCTTGTCGGCGAGCCCGCTGCCCGGCAGGAAGATGATGCCGAACAGGACGCCCGCGATCACCTCGGACAGGATGTAGGGCGCGAAGAAGATCGCCCGGTACACCGCCCGGCCGCGCATCCTCTGGTTCAGCAGGACGGCGGTGCCGAGCGCGATCGGCAGCTGGACGGCGATCGAGAACACGATGATCAGCAGGCCGCGCCACAGGTCGCCGCGGAAGACGGGGTCGTCGGCGAGCTTGCGGTAGTTGCCGAGGCCGACGAAGTCCTCGGGCCAGCCGAAGCCGCCCCAGCGGAAGAAGCTCGTGTAGAACGCGACGAAGATCGGGATCAGGACGAAGAAGAAGAACAGCAGCAGGGCGGGCAGGAGGAACCAGGTGCTGGACGCCCAGCCGCGCAGCCGCTCCCCCGCCGACGCCTCGGGGCCCCGCCTGCGCGGGGCCCGTGCGGCGTGCCGCGGCCGGTCGTCGGTCGTGGCGGACAGGGTCATTGGCTCTTGGCCACCTTGGTGACCGACTCCGTGACCTGCTGGGGCGTCTTCTTGCCGCCGATGAGCGCCGCCACGCTGTCATTGACCTCCTGGCCGACCGCGGGCGGGAACGCCTGGTCCAGGTAGAGCTGGAACCCGGTGGAGCTGTTCAGCGCGTCGGCGACGAGCTTGCGGTTCTTGTCGAGCTCGCTCTCGGCGCCCTTGACGACCGGCATGAAGGCGCCGGACGAGACGAGCTTCTTCTCGTTCTCCTGGTTCATCAGGAAGGCGAGGAAGTCGATGGCCTCCTTGGGGGCGTCCTTGCTGAGCGCGTGCCCGTTGCCGCCGCCGAACACCTCGGTCGCCTGGCCCTGGCCGCCCTCCACGCTCGGGAAGGGGAACCAGCCGAGGTCTTCGCCGAGGTCCTTGCCGGAGGCGTCCTTCTGCACCGCGGGCGCCCACTGCCCCATCAGCTCCATGGCGGCCTTGCCGGCGCCCATGGTCGCGGCCTGCCCGCCGGGCGTGTCGTAGCCGGCGTTCTGGAAGCCCTTCTGGAAGGGGTCGAGGTCGGCGAGCTCCTTGACCTTCTGGCCCGCGGAGACGAAGGCGGCCCCGCTGAAGTCGTTGGCCTTCTCGGCCTGCTGCAGCGCGGGCAGGCCGCCGATGCGCATCGCGAGGTAGGCCCAGTAGTACATCTCGGGCCACTTGTCCTTGCCCGCGACCGCGATGGGGGTGACCCCCGCGGACTTGAGCTTGCGGACCGCGTCCAGGTACTCGGTCCAGGTCTTCGGGGTGTCCTTGATCCCGGCCTTGCTGAACAGGGCCTTGTTGTACCAGAAGCCCACCCCGCCCATGTCGTACGGGATCGCGTAGGTCTTGCCGTCGAACTGGTAGGGCTTCTGCGACACCGGCGTCATCGTGTTCAGGATGGCGGAGCCGTCGGAGGTGACGTCCTTGACCAGGCCGGCGTCGATCTGCTGCTTGAGGACCCCGCCGCCCCAGGTGACGAAGATGTCCGGCAGCTTCCCGGAGGCGGTCAGCGCGGTCATCTTCGACTTGAACGCCTCGTTCTCCAGGTTGGTGAGCTTGACCCGCACGTTCGGGTGCGCGGCCTCGTACGCCTTGGCGATCTGCGGGTAGAGCGTCTTGGACGGCTCGGTGGTCGCGATGTCCATCCACTCGATGGTGACCTTGCCGCCTCCCGAGTCGCCGTCGCCGCAGGCGGCGAGGAGGGGCGCGGCGGTGATCGCCACGGTGCCCGCGGAGACCGCGGTCAGGAACGAACGGCGCGACAGGTGCGGAATGCCCATGGTGGCCTCCTGGATCGGGGGTGGGCTTGGCCGGGACCGGCGGGCGGGGGGAACCGTCCCGCTTCGAAAGCTTTTCGAAACTCTTCGAGCTTGCCGTTGCCGTGGAACTCTAAGAAAGGGCCACCCCAGGGTCAAGGCTTCGCCGCCCGTTGACCTAAATGAAATGTTGAGAAGTGGATCCGGGGGGCTAGGAGCGAGCGAAACATTGCGATACTGTTCGCAATCGTTTCCTCGGGGAGGAGTGAAGCGTGCCCGTGCGCACCACCGATGAGATGCCGGACCCGCCGGCCCGGCCCACCCTGGCGCTGATCGCGTCGGAGGCGGGGGTCTCCCCCGCCACGGTCTCCAAGGTCCTGAACGGCCGCACCGACGTGGCCGCCGCGACCCGCGAGCGGGTGGAGGCGCTGCTGCGCACCCACAACTACCCGGGCCCGGGCGGCTCCCGCCGGGCCCGCAGGTCCGGCCTGATCGACCTGGTCCTCGCCGGCCTCGACAGCCCGTGGGCGGTGGAGATCCTGCGCGGCGTGGAGGCCGAGTGCGCCGAGCACGGCACCGGCGTCGTCGTCTCGCTCGTCCGCGACGACGACGCCCGGCCGCCGAGCTGGCAGAACCTGCCCGCGCTGCACCACAGCGACGGGGTCATCCTCGTGACGTCGCGGATGACGCGCCGCCACCGCGAGCAGCTGGAGCGGGCCGGTGTCGGCCTCGTCCTGGTCGACCCGGTGAACCTGCCGGACAGCGACATCGCCAGCGTCGGCGCCACCAACTGGGCCGGCGGCCTCGCCGCCACCGAGCACCTGATCGAGCTCGGCCACCGCCGCATCGCGATGATCGGCGGCCCCGCCGACATGCTCTGCACCCAGGCCCGCCTGGACGGCTACCGGACGGCGCTGGAGCGCGCCGGGATCGAGGTCGACAAGGACCTCGTCCGCTACGGCGACTTCCACCACCAGGGCGGGTTCGCCCGCACCCGCGAGCTGCTGGAGCTGCCCGTGCCGCCGACCGCGGTGTTCGCGGGCAGCGACGAGCAGGCCATGGGCGCCTACCAGGCGGCCCGGCTGGCCGGGCTGCGCATCCCCGAGGACCTCAGCGTCGTCGGCTTCGACGACCTGCCCACCTGCGAGTGGCTCTCGCCGCCGCTGACGACCGTCCGGCAGCCGCTGGAGGAGATGGGCCGCGTCGCGGCCCGCACCCTGCTGCAGCTGCTGGACGGCCGCCCGCCGCTGACCCCGCGCGTGGAGCTGGCCACCGACCTGCGTGTCCGCGCCTCCACCGCGCCGCCGCCCCCCACCCCGCCGGTCCACACGGAGGAACGATGACCGAAGCCGTCCCGGCCGCGAGCGCGACCCGCGAGCCCTGGCAGGACCGCGAGTCGCCGGTCGCCGAGCGGGTCGCCGACCTGCTGGCCCGGATGACGCCGGAGGAGAAGGCGGGGCAGCTCGCCGGGTTCTGGGCGATGCCCGCCGAGCCGGGCGAGCCGGTGGCCCCGATGGAGGACGACTCGCACGAGACCGCCCCGGCGCTCGCGGACGTCGTCGACCGCGGCCTCGGCCAGCTCACCCGCGTGTTCGGGACCGCTCCCGTCCCGGCCGCCGAGGGCGTCGCGCGGCTCCGCGAGCTGCAGGGCCGGATCGCCGCCGGCAACCGGTTCGGCATCCCGGCGATCGCGCACGAGGAGTGCCTCAACGGCTTCATGACGTGGGGCGCGACCGTGTTCCCGAGCCCGCCCGCGTGGGGCGCCGCCTTCGACGCCGAGCTCGTCGGCGAGATGGCCGCCGCGATCGGGGCGAGCCTGCGCGCGGCCGGCGTGCACCAGGGCCTCGCGCCCGTGCTCGACGTGGTCCGCGACGCGCGCTGGGGCCGGACGGAGGAGTGCATCGGCGAGGACCCGTACCTCGTCGGGGTCCTCGGCACGGCCTACGTGCGGGGCATGGAGGGGGCCGGCATCGTCACGACGCTGAAGCACTTCGCCGGCTACTCCGCCTCCCGCGCGGGCCGCAACATGGCGCCGGTGGCGATCGGGCCGCGCGAGTTCGCCGACGTCGTCCTCGAACCGTTCGCCATGGCGCTGCGCGCCGGCGCCCGCTCGGTCATGCACTCCTACACCGACGTGGACGGCATGCCCTCCGCCGCCGACGAGCGGCTGCTGACCGGGCTGCTGCGCGGCGAGCTGGGCTTCACCGGCACCGTCGTCGCCGACTACTTCGGCATCTCGTTCCTGGAGACTCGGCACCGGGTGGCCGGGTCGCGGGGCGGGGCCGGCGCCCTCGCGCTGCGCGCCGGGATCGACATGGAGCTGCCGACGGTCCGCTGCTACGGCGAGCCGCTGATCGAGCTGGTCCGGTCGGGCGCCGTCCCCGAGGAGCTGCTGGACCGGGCGGCGGGCCGGGTGCTGGCGATGAAGGCCGAACTCGGCCTGCTGGACGGCGTGCCCGGTGATGACGTGCCCGGTGACGACGTGCCCGACGACGGGGACGCGCGGGCCCTCGATCTCGACCCGCCCGAGCACCGCGCGATCGCGCGGCGGCTGGCCGAGGAGTCGGTGGTGCTGCTCGCCAACGACGGCGTGCTGCCGCTGCGCTCGGGCGACGGCGTCGTGGTGGCGGGGCCGCTCGCGGAGGACCCGTTCGGGATGATGGGCTGCTACACCTTCCCGGCCCATGTCGGCCGCCAGCATCCCGAGCTGCCGCTCGGCGTGGAGATCCGCACCGTCGCGGACGCGCTGCGCGCCGAGCTGCCCGGCGTCCGGGTGGCGGGCTCGAAGGACGTGTTCGTCGCCGACGACGCCGACATCGAGGCGGCGGCCGCCGCGGCCGCGGACGCCGAGGTGTGCGTGCTCGTGCTCGGCGACCGGGCGGGGCTGTTCGGCCGCGGCACGTCCGGGGAGGGCTGCGACGCCGAGACGCTCGCGCTGCCGGGGCGGCAGGCGGAGCTGGCCGAGGCCGTGCTGGACACCGGCACGCCCACGGTCCTCGTGATGCTGAGCGGGCGCCCCTACGCGATCGAGGGGCTCGCCGACCGCGCCGCCGCCGTCGTGCAGGCGTTCTTCCCGGGCGAGGAGGGCGGCCCGGCGGTCGCCGGCGTGCTCGCCGGGCGGGTCGACCCGTCCGGGCGGATGCCGATCAGCGTGCCGCGCCGCGCGTCCGGCCCGCCGGTCACCTACCTGCGGTCGCCGATGGACGGCGGGCACGACTGGAGCGCCGTCGACCCGGTCCCGCTGTACCCGTTCGGCCACGGCCTGACCTGGACGACGTTCGAGTACTCCGGCCTGGAGGTCGGCGAGCGCGCGGCCACCGACGGGACGGTCACGGTCAGCGCGGCGGTCCGCAACACCGGCGACCGCGCGGGCACGGAGGTCGTCCAGCTGTACCTGTCCGACCCGGTCGCGTCGGTGGTGCGGCCGGTGCGGTGGCTGGCCGGGTGGGCCCGGGTGCGGCTGGAGCCGGGCGAGGCGGCCCGGGTCGCGTTCGAGGTGCACGCCGACCGGACCTCGTTCACGGGCGCCGACCTGCGGCGCGTCGTCGAGCCCGGCACCGTCGGGGTCGAGGTCGGGCGGTCGAGCGCGGACCTTCCGCTGTGCGGCTCGTTCACCCTGGACGGGCCCGTCCGGGAGCTCGGCACCGACCGGGTCATGACCGTGCCCGTGGAGGTGACGCCGCTGTGACCCGGTTCCTGAACCCGGTGCTGCCGGGCTGCCACCCCGACCCGTCGGTCTGCCGCGTGGACGGCGACTTCTACCTCGTGACGTCCACGTTCGAGTGGTTCCCCGGGCTGCCGGTGTTCCACAGCCGCGACCTGGTGCACTGGCGGCAGATCGGGCACGCGCTCGACCGGCCCGATCAGCTGCCGCTGGACGGGGTGCCCGCGTCCGGCGGCCTGTACGCGCCGACCCTGCGCCACCACGACGGCACCTTCTACCTGGTGTGCACCCTCGTGGACGGGACGGACTGGTCCGGGCACTTCGTGATGACCGCGTCCGACCCGGCGGGGCCGTGGTCGGACGCGCACCGGCTGGACGGCGCGGGCATCGACCCGTCGCTGTTCTTCGACGACGACGGCCGCGCCTGGTGCACCGGCACGCGGCTGACCGGCCGGTACGAGGGGCACACCGAGATCTGGCTGCGCGAGTTCGACCCGGCGGCCCTGGCGCTGACCGGCGACGAGCACGTGATCTGGGACGGCGCGGTGAAGGGGTCGATCTGGTCGGAGGGCTCCCACCTCTACAAGATCGGCGGGCGGTACCACCTGCTCACCGCGGAGGGCGGCACGGCGCTCGACCACGCCGTGATGATCGCGCGCTCGGACTCGGTGACCGGCCCGTACGAGGGCAGCCCGCGCAATCCGGTGCTGACCCACCGGAACTTCGGAACCGGCCACCCCATCGTCGGCACCGGGCACGCCGACCTGGTCGAGACGCCGGACGGCGAGTGGTGGATGGTGCTGCTGGCGATGCGCCCGCACCGCGGCGACCGGTGCGTCCTCGGACGCGAGACCTTCCTGGCCCCGCTCGCCTGGGAGGACGGCTGGCCGGTCACCGGCGGGCGCGTCGAGCCGAGCCACCCGGTCCCGTCGCTGCCGCCGCATCCGTGGCCGGCCGTCCCGCGAAGCGGGCAGTTCGACGGCCCGGAGCTCGGCCCGGAGTGGAACATGCTGCGGCCCCCGCGCGAGCGGTGGTGGAGCCTGTCCGAGCGGCCGGGGCACCTGCGGCTGCGCGTCCGGCCGGAGAGCCTCGCGGACGTCGCCAACCCGTCGTTCGTCGGCCGGCGCCAGCAGCACCACGACTTCGCCGCCTTCACCGCGCTGGACTTCGTCCCGGCCGACGAGGAGTGGGCGGGGCTCGCGCTCGTGCAGAACAACGACTTCCACGTCCTGCTGGTGTCGGCGGCCCAGGGCGTGCTGCTGGTGAAGCGCGAGCAGGGCGTCGAGACGGTGCTCGCCATGGCGCCGCCCGCTCCGGGACGGGTCGGGCTCGGTTTCGAGGCCCACGGGCGCTGGTACCAGGCGTCCTACAGCGCGGAGCCGGGCATCTGGACGCCGCTCGGCGACCCCGTGGACGGCGACATCCTGACCAGCCAGGTCGCGGGCGGCTTCACCGGCGCCTACATCGGCCTCTACGCCACGTCCAACGGGCGGGCGAGCGCGAACCACGTCGACTTCGCCTGGTTCGAGTACACCCCGCTCCCAGGCGCGCCCTAAAGCAGCAGCGCGGGGTCGGCGATCACGCGTTCCACCACCAGGCCGGCGGCGCCGAGGACGGCCGCGCCCTCGGCGAGGCCGGAGACCTCGACCGGCGGGACGCCCCGCCGCAGCGATCCGGAGCCGCCCGCGAGGACGTCCTGGAGCGGGGGCCGCACCCACGCGGCCAGCGGCGAGAACACGCCGCCGAGGACGATGGTGTCGGGGTCGATCAGGTTGACGACGGAGGCGAGCGCGCCGCCGAGCGCCCGCCCGGCCCGCGCCACCGCGCCGAGCGCGGCGGCGTCGCCCGCCTCCAGCCGCTCGACGAGCCCCCCGACCGAGCC
>NZ_JBFARO010000121.1:0-24220 GCF_040677125.1 Actinomadura sp. NPDC049382 | reverse complement strand
GGCGTCCAGCGGGCGCGGCGCGACCGCGGCGGCGGCCGGGGCGGGCTCGGCGGCCCAGTCCGGTTCGAGGACGAGGCGCCGCCCCGCCCGGAACGCCTGGACGTTCGCCGCCACCTGGACGCCGTTCAGCGCGAGCGCCTCCTCGATGGCCTTCGCCGACAGCGGCAGCAGCCCCGCCTGGTACGCGGCGCCGACCACGATGAGGTTGGCCGTGGTCGTGCTCCCGAACCAGCGTTCGGCGAGCGCGAGGGCGTCCAGCGCGACGAGGCGGCCCGCGTCGGTGCGGGCGGCGATCCGCTGGACGAGCGACGCGCTCGGCGGCAGCGCCGCCGACGTGTCGGTGATCATCCGGCCGGTGGGGACCTCGCTGGTCGACACGACCGCGGCGGTCCGGCCGGGCGCGCAGCGGCGCAGGTTCGGCTCGGTGGTCGCGGCGAGCGCGTCGAACACCAGGTAGGCGTCGGCGCCGCCCGCGCCGACCATGCCGGGGCGGTCCCGGTCGGCGTCCCCGATCCGCAGGTGCGACACGACCGCGCCGGCCTTCTGGCTGAGCCCGGTCTGGTCGAGCGCGCGGGCGTGCCGGCCGTCTATCAGCGCCGCCGTGGCGAGGACCTGGTTGACGGTCACGACGCCGGTGCCGCCGATGCCGACGAGCAGGACGTCCGCCGCGTCGGGCCGGGCCTCGGGCTCGTCCAGCTCACCGATCTCCGGCAGCGACGGCCGCGCCTTCCGCTCGCCCGGCGTGACGGTGACGAACGAGGGGCAGTCGCCGTCCACGCACGAGTAGTCCTTGTTGCAGGACGTCTGGTTGATCTGCGTCTTGCGGCCGAACTCGGTCTCGACCGGCTCCACGCTGAGGCAGTTCGACTTCACGCCGCAGTCGCCGCAGCCCTCGCAGACCGCCTCGTTGATCAGCACCCGGGTCTGCGGGTCCGGGGCGAGGCCGCGCTTGCGCTTGCGCCGCGACTCCGCCGCGCACGCCTGGTCGTACAGCAGCACGGTCACGCCGGGGATCTCGCGCAGCTCGCGCTGCACGGCGTCGAGGTCGTCGCGGTGCCGGACCCGGACGCCGGGCGCCCAGTCGGTGCCGCGCGGGTAGCGGGACGGGTCGTCCGCCACCACGACGATCTTCGCGACGCCCTCGGCGTGCAGCATCCGGGTGATCGCGGCCGGGTCGGCGCCGCCGTCGGCGTCCTGCCCGCCGGTCATCGCGACCGCCGCGTTGTAGAGCAGCTTGAACGTGATGTTCGTGCCCGCCGCGACGGCCTGCCGGACGGCGAGGCTTCCAGAGTGGAAGAATGTTCCGTCGCCGAGGTTCTGGAACATGTGCCCGGTGCCGCTGAACGGCGCCGCGCCGACCCACATCGCGCCCTCGCCGCCCATCTGCGTCGTGCCGATGCTCCGGTCCTGGAACACCGTCATGACGTGGCAGCCGATGCCGCTCGCGGCGACCGACCCGTCCGGGACGACCGTCGACCGGTTGTGCGGGCAGCCGGAGCAGAAGTACGGGGTGCGCGCCGGCGCGAGCAGGTTGATCGCGGGCTTGCGCGGGGCCAGCACCGGGTCGCGCAGGTCGACGTGCTCGGCGCCGACGCGGTCGGCGAGGAGCCGGGCGAGGGCCGTGACGAGCCGGTCCGCGTCCAGGCCGCCGTCGGGCGGGACGAGGGCGGCGCCGCCGGGCCCGTACTTGCCGTACACGGCGGGGCGTTCCGCCTGGTCGTACAGCACGTCGCGGATCTGCGCCTCGACGAACCCGCGCTTCTCCTCCACCACGACGATCTCGCGGAGCCCCCGCGCGAACGCGCGGATCCGGTCCCGGTCGAGCGGGTGGATCATGGCGAGGCGCAGCAGCCGGACGCCGCGCCGCGCGAGCGCCGCGTCGTCCAGTCCGAGCCGGTCGAGGGCCTCGCGCAGTTCCAGGTAGGTGCGCCCGGCGCCGACGAGCCCGAGGGAGGCGTCGCCGGCGGCGCCCTCGATCCGGTCGAGCCCGTTGGCCGCCGCGTACGCCGCCGCGGCCCGCAGCCGTCCCTCCAGGACCTCGGGCTCCAGGGACGTCGTGTCCTTCAGGTCGACGCCGGGCCTGCGGGTCGGCTTCCACGGACGGCCCCGCCACGCGAACTCCGGCAGCACCGGGTCGGCGACCGGCTCGGCGGCGATGATCTCGTGCGAGTCGGCGACGTCGGTGACGACCTTGAAACCGGTCCAAGCACCGCTGAACCGGGACATTTCAAACCCGTGCCGTCCCAGCCGCAGCACGTCCGCGACCGAGCCCGGCACCAGCACCGGCATGAACGCCTCCGCCAGCGCGCCCTCCGTCGCCGACGGCAGCGTGGACGACTTGCACGACGGGTCGTCGCCCACCACCGCGAGCACCCCGCCGAGCGCGGACGTGCCGAGCCAGTTGGCGTGCTTGAACGCGTCCAGCGACCGGTCGACGCCGGGCGCCTTGCCGTACCAGAGCCCGAAGACGCCCTCGTAGAGCGGCCCCGGCAGGTGCTCGGCGAGCTGCGAGCCGTACACGGCCGTCGCCGCCAGCTCCTCGTTCACGCCGGGGACGAACCGGATGTCGTGGCCCTCCAGCAGGGTCGCGTCCCGCATCAGCTGCTGGTCGAGCCCGCCGAGCGGCGATCCCCGGTAGCCGGACACGAACCCGGCGGTCCGCAGGCCGCGCCGCGCGTCCGCCCGCCGCTGGTCGAGCAGCAGCCGGACGAGCGCGTGCACGCCGCCGAGCGCGATCCGGCCGCGCTCCAGCTCCAGCCGGTCCCGGAGCGGGGAGGAAGAAACGGTGGTGCTCATGCTTGCATTGAGCCCACTTGCCTGAGCGGTGTGCAAGATGTTGTGGCAATACTTGAGCAGATTGCTCAAGTCAGAACCGAATTACCCGCTGGAGCTGAGCATTGTGACCCGCGCCACCCTCCTCGACCTCCAGATACTCCGCCGCCTGGTGGAGCAGCCCCGCATCGGCGTCACCGAACTGGCCGCCAAGCTCGGCATCGCCCGCAACACCGCGCACGCGCGCGTCGAGCGCCTGGAACGCGAGGGCGTCATCGGGCACCGCGGCCGGGAGGTCGACCTCGGCGCCATCGGCTTCGAGCTGACCGCCTTCGTCACCCTGGAGGTCGCGCAGGGCCGGCTGCGCGAGGCCGCCGTGGCGCTGTCGTCGATCCCGCGCGTCCTGGAGGTCCTCGGCATCACCGGCCAGGGCGACCTCCTCGTCCGCGCGGTCGCCCCGAACGGCCGGCAGCTCCACGAGGTCATCGACTCGATCCTCGCCTGCCCCGGCGTCCGCCGCAGCACCACCTCGATCGTCCTCACCCACCAGGTCCCGTTCCGCCTCGGCCCGCTCCTGGAGGACGAGGAGCGCCGCGCCCGCCAGGCCAAGGACGGCAAACCGAACGCATAGCGCGGCCGGGCCGGCCGCCGTGATCTATGCCCTCCGGCTCAGCCTCACCCTGGACCTCCCATAGCGGAGCGGACGCCGGCGGCTATCTCCAGGTCTTCGCGGGCCTCGATCACCAGGGTGCGGACGGCGGCGCCGGGCGCGGTGACGTCGGTGTCGCCGTCCGCCGCCGCGTTGCGGCCGGGGTCGATGGAGACGCCGAGGTGGGCGAGGTCCTCGGCGAGGCGCATCCGGACGGACGGGTCGTGCTCGCCGACGCCGCCGGTGAAGACGAGGGCGTCCAGGCCGCCGAGGGAGGCGGTCATGGCGGCGGCGCAGGCGCGCAGGCGGTGGTGGTAGACGTCGAGGGCGGCCAGGGCGTTCACGTCGCGTGCCTCGGCCAGTTCGCGGACGCGCCGCATGTCGCCGGTGCCGGTGAGGCCGCGCAGGCCGGAGTCGCGTTCCAGGGCACGGTTGACGTCGGCGGGGTCGAGGCCGTGCTTGATCAGCCATAGCGGGATGCCGGGGTCGATGCTGCCCGCGCGGGACGCCATGACCAGCCCTTCGAGGGGCGTGAATCCCATCGTGGTGTCGATCGAGCGGCCCTCGGCGACGGCGCACAGGGACGCGCCGGAGCCGAGGTGGCAGATCACCGCCCGGGGCGGGACGGCGCCGAGCATCGCGGCCGTCCGGCGGGCGGCGTAGGAGAACGACAGGCCGTGGAAGCCGTAGCGGCGCAGCCCGAACCGCTCGCGCCACTCGGCGGGGAGCGCGTACGTCGCGGCGGCGTCCGGCATCGTCGCGTGGAACGCGGTGTCGAAGCAGGCCACGGCCGGGACGCCCGGCAGCGCCTCGGTGATCTCGGAGAGCGCGTGCAGGGACGCGGGCTGGTGCAGCGGGGCCAGGTCCGCGAGGGCGTGCAGGCGCTCGGTGACGGCGGCGTCGACGCGGACGGGCTCGGTGTAGTCGGTGCCGCCGTGGACGAACCGGACGCCGATCGCGTCGGGGCGCGGCATGTCCGCGACCAGGCCCGCCATCTCGTGGCCGGCGCCGGAGTCCTCGGCGAGGACGGTGTCGCCGGCGTCGAGCAGGCTCACCTTCAGGCTGCTCGACCCGGGGTTGACCGTGAGGACGCGCATCGGTACGGCCCTCCCTAGTACGGCCAGGTCCAGTCGCGGACCTCCGGCGCGTCCTCGCCGTGCTCGCGCGTGTAGGCGCGCATCGCGAGGCGCTGGTCGGCCATCCGCTGCCGGACGTGCGCGACCCGCCCGCCGAGGGCCGGGACGCGGTCGATGACGTCCATGACCAGGTGGTAGCGGTCGAGGTCGTTCAGCATGACCATGTCGAACGGCGTGGTCGTCGTCCCCTCCTCCTTGTAGCCGCGGACGTGCAGGTTGGGGTGCCCGGCGCGGCGGTAGGTGAGCCGGTGGACGAGGTACGGGTAGCCGTGGAAGGCGAAGATGACGGGCTTGTCGGTGGTGAACAGGGCGTCGTAGTCGCGGTCCGGCATCCCGTGCGGGTGCTCGCTGGGCGGTTGCAGCCGCATGAGGTCCACGACGTTCACGACCCGGACGCGCAGGTCGGGGAAGAGGCGGCGGAGCATGTCGACGGCGGCGAGCGTCTCCAGGGTGGGGATGTCGCCCGCGCAGGCCAGCACGACGTCCGGGTCCTCGCCGCCGTCCGTGGAGGCCCACTCCCAGATGCCGATGCCGCGGGTGCAGTGCGCGATCGCGGCGTCCATCGGCAGCCAGTTCAGCGCGGGCTGCTTCCCCGCGACGACCACGTTGACGTAGTCGCGGGAGCGCAGGCAGTGGTCGCCGACCGACAGCAGCGTGTTCGCGTCCGGCGGCAGGTACACCCGGACGATCTCCGGCTTCTTGTTCATGACGACGTCGAGGAAGCCGGGGTCCTGGTGGGTGAAGCCGTTGTGGTCCTGCCGCCACACGTGCGACGACAGCAGGTAGTTCAGCGACGCGATCGGCCGCCGCCACGGCAGGTGCCGGGTCACCTTCAGCCACTTCGCGTGCTGGTTGAACATCGAGTCGACGATGTGGACGAACGCCTCGTAGCTGTTGAACAGCCCGTGCCGCCCGGTGAGCAGGTAGCCCTCCAGCCAGCCCTGGCACAGGTGCTCGCTCAGCACCTCCATGACCTGCCCGGACGGCGCCTGGTGCTCGTCGGTCGGGAGCCGCTCGCCCTCGAAGACGCGGTCGGTCGCCTGGAACACGTCCCCGAGCCGGTTGGAGGCCGTCTCGTCCGCCCCCATGATCCGGAAGTTGGACGGGTTGGCCTTGACGACGTCGCGCAGCCAGGTGCCGAGCGTCCGGGTCGGTTCGGTGGTCGTCGTGCCGGGCTTGTCGACGGGCACGGCGTAGTCCCGGAAGTCGGGGAGCGCGAGCGGCTTCAGCAGCAGGCCGCCGTTGGCGTGCGGGTTGGCGCTCATCCGCCGCTCGCCCTCGGGGGCGAGGGCCCGCAGCGCCTCGACCGGGCGGCCGTCGGCGTCGAACAGCTCGTCCGGGCGGTACGAGAGCAGCCACTCCTCCAGCTGCGCCAGGTGCTCGGGGTTGTCGCACACGCCCGCGAGCGGGACCTGGTGGGAGCGCCACGTGCCCTCGACGGGGAGGCCGTCGACCTCCTTCGGGCCCGTCCAGCCCTTCGGGGAGCGCAGCACGATCATCGGCCAGCGGCGCCGCTGCGACGTGCGCCCCTCCCGCGCGCCGCGCTGGATCGCGGCGATCTCGTCGAGGGCCTGGTCGAGCGCGGCGGCCATCTTGCGGTGCATGGACGCCGGCTCGTCGCCGCTGACGAGCAGCGGCCGGTACCCGTACCCGTCCAGCAGCTGGACGAGCTCCTCCTCGGGGATCCGCGCCAGCACCGTCGGGTTCGCGATCTTGTAGCCGTTGAGGTGCAGGATCGGCAGGACGGCGCCGTCGCGCACCGGATCCAGGAACTTGTTGGAGTGCCAGCTCGCCGCGAGCGGCCCGGTCTCGGCCTCGCCGTCCCCGATGACGCACGCGACGACGAGGTCCGGGTTGTCGAACGCCGCGCCGAACGCGTGCGCGAGCGAGTACCCGAGCTCGCCGCCCTCGTGGATGGAGCCCGGCGTCTCCGGCGCCACGTGGGACGGGATGCCGCCGGGGAAGGAGAACTGGCGGAACAGCCGCCGCATCCCCTCGCCGTCCCGCGAGACGTCCGGGTACACCTCGCTGTAGGTGCCCTCCAGCCACGCGTTCGCGACCGCCGCCGGCCCGCCGTGCCCCGGCCCCATGATGTAGATCATGTCGAGGTCGCGCGCCCGGATGGCGCGGTTGAGGTGCGCGTAGCAGAAGTTCAGGCCGGGGGAGGTGCCCCAGTGCCCGAGCAGCCGCGGCTTGATGTGCCGGCGCGCGAGCGGCTCGCGCAGCAGCGGGTTCGCGAGCAGGTAGATCTGCCCGACGGACAGGTAGTTCGCGGCTCTCCAGTACGCATCGATCGCCCGCACCTCGTCGTCGGACATCACGGACTCGGCCATGGCGCGTCCCTCCGCTGTCGGTCCCGTCTCAGGGGGATCACGTCCCCCGCATCGGCGGGCTGAACCGTCACGGAAACCCCATCACGCGGGGGCTGGCGCGCCCAGGGCCCAAGGTCCCGGTGTGCCGCCGGCGCCCCCGGTGCCGGACGGCTCGGCGTCCGCGCACCGGAGGCGCCGCGGTATCAGGGTGGACGCGACCGGTTACAGAGGCGGTGCCCGCGCGGGCTCCGCCCCGCCCCCCAGCGAACCGGTGGAGGCGTCTCCTGGGCGTGTTGAAGCCTGCCTCGTACTCGTCCGTAGGTTCACGGGTCGGGGCGTGCGGTCGGCCGGCGGTAGGAGGGCTGCGACGAATGGCTCACGCAGGACGACCAATTGCGGACAGACCGCTACGAAGGGTGGCTCGGCTTGTCCCGCGCGGGCCCCGGTGTGCTAGGCAGTGCGGGACGGCTGATCAGGTAGGAGGCGGTATGGGCGGGTTCTTCACCGGGCGGACGCTGGCGGACCTCGGGCGGGGGCTGCGGTCCGGGACGGAGACGGCGCGGGACCTCGTCGCGGGCGCCCTCGACTCGGTCGATCCCGACCTGAACGCGTTCGCGCACCTGGACCCCGAGGGCGCCGCGGCCGCGGCCCGGAAGGCGGACGAGGAGCTGGCGTCCGGCACCGACCGGGGCCCGCTGCACGGGATCCCCGTCGCGGTGAAGGACATCATCGACGTCGCCGGGCTGCCGACCGGGATGGGGTCCGCGCACTTCGCCGGGCACGTCGCCGAGGCGGACGCAGCCTGCGTGGCGGCACTGCGGAACGCCGGCGCCGTGATCGTCGGAAAGACGGGGACGCAGGAGTTCGCGTTCGGCGCCACCGGCGACGTGTCGGCGAGCGGCCCGGTCCGCAACCCGCGCGACCGGGAGCGGATGTCGGGCGGCTCCAGCAGCGGCAGCGCCGCCGCCGTCGCGGCCGGCACGGTCCCGCTCGCCCTCGGCACCGACACCGGCGGGTCGGTGCGCATCCCGTCCGCGTTCTGCGGGGTCGCCGGGTTCAAGCCCGCGCACGGCGCCGTCCCGGCCGGCGGCGTGTTCCCGCTGTCGCCCTCCCTGGACCATGTGGGCGTCCTCGCCGGGACCGCCGCCGACTGCCTGCTCGCCTACGAGGCACTGACCGGCCCCCTGGCGCGGGACGGCGCCGAAGGCGCAGGCGAACCGCTCGGGCGCGCCGCCTGGATCGAGCCGCCCGCCGCCGACCCCGAGGTGGTGCGGACCGTCCGGGCCCTGGTCCCGGACGCCCCGGCCGAGCCGCTCGACTTCGCCGGGCTGCGCGAGGTGTTCCTCGCGATCGAGTTCAGCGAGGCGTACGACGTGCACGCCGAGCGGATCGCCGCCGCCCCCGACCGGTACCTGCCGGTGACGCGCGGCCGGCTGGAGGAGGCGGGCCGCATGCCGGGCTGGCGGCTCGTCCGCGCGCTGCGCGAGCGGGACCGGTACGCCGCGGAGATCGCGGCGCTGCTGGACCGCTACGACCTCCTCGCGATGCCGACCATGCCGATCACCGCCCCGAAGATCGGCGCGACCGAGTGCGAGTTCGGCCCGCTGACGGCGCTGCTGGTCAGCCTCACCTCGCCGTGGAACGTGCTGGGGCTGCCCGCGCTGACCGTCCCCGCCGGGACCGTGGGCGGCCTGCCCGCCGGTGTCCAGCTCGTCACCCGGCGCGGCGCGGAGGACGTGCTGTTCCGCGCCGCCGAGCGCCTCGCCCGCGGCTGACCCGCCGCTACAGGTAGAGCCCGAAGAACTCCTCCGGGTGGTCGAGGAGCGGGGGCAGGTCGTCGGCGGTGAGCGTCACCAGGTCCTCCTTCGAGGGCGCCGCCGGCGGCTCGCCGCCCTCCTCGCCGCCCGCCTTCGCGCCCTGCACGGCCTTCCTGGCGTGCACGGCGGCGGACGCGACCCGGTCGGCCTGGTTGGCGACGGCGACGTCCAGCATGTTGCGCATCAGCCGCCCGTTGCCGAACGACGGCCCGCGCGGCGCGCGGCGCAGCATCGCCCGCAGCACCTCCTCGGTGCCGGCCGCCAGCTCGAACCCGTCCGCGGCGGCGAGCTGCCCGAACACGGTGATCAGCTCGTCGTCGCTGTAGTCGGGGAAGTGGATCTGCTTGGGGAACCGCGAGTCCAGGCCGGGGTTGGCGGCGAGGAACTCCGCCATCTCCTGCTGGTAGCCCGCGACGACCACGACGAGGTCCTCGCGGTGGTCCTCCATCAGCTTCACCAGCTCGGCGATCGCCTCGTGCCCGTAGTCGCCCTTCAGCGGCGACTGCGTCAGCGTGTACGCCTCGTCGATGAACAGCACGCCGCCGAGCGCCCGCTCGACCAGCCGGCGGGTGCGGGGCGCGGTCTGCCCGATGTACTCGCCGACGAGGTGCGCGCGGGACGCCTCGACCAGGTGCCCGGACGACAGGACGCCGAGCCGCTTGTAGATCCGGCCGAGCAGCCGCGCGACCATCGTCTTGCCGGTGCCGGGGTTGCCGGTGAACACCATGTGCCGCGTCGGCGGGGTGATCTTCAGGCCGTTCTCGCTGCGCAGCCGCGCCGCGTGCGTCCCGGCGACGAGCAGCGCGATCTCGTGCTTGACGGTGTCGAGCCCGGTGAGGTCGTTCAGCTCGGCGAGGGGGTTCCCGGCGGCCCGCGCGGTGTCCAGCGCCGCGGGCAGGTCCTGCTTGCGGACGACGATCTCGGCGTCGGGCGCCGTGCCCGCCGCCTCCTGCCGCGCCCGCGCCGCCGCGACGACCTGGTCGGCGAGGTGCGGCGCGAGCCGCGCGTTGCGCAGCGTCTGCATCGGCGGCGTCGCGGCCAGCAGCGCGCCCGCCGCGGCGACCGCCGGCCGGGTGCCGCGGGCACCGCGGGCGGCCAGCGCCCGGCGGAACAGCTCGGCGTGCCCGTCCGCGGTGAACGGCCGCGTCCGCGCGACGCGGAACAGCTGCGGCAGCACCGGGTTGATCTCCCGGATCCGCTCCTCCCCGCCCGCGTCGCACAGCGCCACCAGGTGCAGGTCGGGGTGGACGGCGAGGAGCCGGTGCAGCTCGGCGGCGAGCGCCTCCCCGTTGCCGGGGTCGGCGACGATCCCGTCCAGGCCGTCGATGACCAGCAGCCGGTCGCCGGCGCAGTCGCGGGCGTCGGCGTGCAGCCGGGCGACCGCGTCCGGCAGCCGCTGGCCCGCGAACAGGTTCTCGGTGATCCAGTGCGGGTCGCGGCCGAGCGCGAGCGCCCGGCCGAGCTCCTGCGCGGCGTCGCGCTTGCCGGTGCCGTCCGGGCCCGCCAGCAGCAGCCGGACCGGCGCGCCGGTGCCGGTGCCGCCGGTCAGCTCCGCCAGCGCCGCCGCCGCCTCCGGCTGCTCGACCAGCGCGGACGCGATGTCGGGCCGGACACCGCGCGCCGCCCCGGCGGCCCCTGCGCCCTCGCCGGGCACGCTCCGCAGCGTCTCGGTCAGCGGGTTCACGACCCGGCGGCGCGGCGCGTACAGCCGCCGCAGATCGGTCTGGAACTGGCCGACCGGGATCCACTCCGCCTTCGGGAACCACGGGTCGCCCGGCAGCCCCTGCACGGTCGCGATGAACCGCATCGCCATGTCGAGCCAGCCGCGGCACGCGTCCGCCGCGCCCGCGACCAGCGCCTCGGCCAGCCACGCCCGCGTCCGCTCCTGCCACGCGCCCGCCTTGAACCCGCGGCGCTCGGCGGCGAACCGCTGCCGCAGCTCGCCGTACCGGTCCTCGCCGAGCGCGACCGCCAGCTCCGCCGGGACGTGCTCCATGCTGCCCTGCAGCAGCAGATGGAGCAGGTGGACCTCGACGCTCTCGTCCCGCGGCGCCGCCTCGAGCACGCGCTCGAAGGCCGCGAGCAGCCCCGCGCACACCCACTCCAGGTAGCCGACCGGGCCGAGCAGCTCCGGCACCGCCGCGACGATGTCGTCGCCGGCGTGGGCGTGCCAGTGCTCGCGCAGCTCCTGCTTCGGCAGGCCGATCTCGCACTCGGGCGGGTCGTCGTAGAGCCGCAGCAGCGCCTTGCGGCGCTCCTCCAGCGGCTCGATGCCCTCCAGCACCGACAGGCAGTCGCGCGCCAGCTCGATCGCGAGGCCCCGGTCGGGGGCCTCGATCAGCCAGTCCACCGGCGGCCGCCACCGGCCGCCGGGCGCGTCCCAGCGCGTCATCCGGGTGCTGAGCGGGCCCGGCCCGGACAGGTGCCGGTACAGCAGCCGCTCCGGCAGCTGCGACCAGGACCCCGCCTTGATCGCGCCGCCGCCCGGCAGGAACGCCAGCATTCCGAAGATCTCCGCGGTGACCAGCGACGCCGGCAGCGTGAGCAGCTTGTGCTCCTCCGTGGTCAGCGCCACCGCGCGCGGATCGGCCGCGAGCCCGTCGATCCGCGCCGCGATCTCCTCGAACAGCCCGTCCGGGACCCGCCACGGACCGTGCGAGTAGACGTCGAGCACCGGCTCGTCGGTGAGCAGTAGCTCCAGATGCTCCGGCAGCCGCAAAGAACACTCCCCAAGAAGTCAAAACCGGGGTACAGCCTACGTTTACCGGAGCGGTGGTGGCTGAATAGTCCGACCCTTCCGAGGTATCGGATGCAACACGTTCCACCGGGGCCAGTGCACCCCGGGGTCAAGGCCGGCGGAGAAACTCAATGGCCAGCCGCGCGGTGGTGCCGATCACGGCGTCCGCGCGCGGCAGCACGGCGGTCGGCAGCAGCGACCGTGTGAAGATCGCCACGGCGTAGCGGGCGCCGTCGGGGTACTCGACCGCGCCGACCTCGTTGCGGACGGTCAGCAGCGTCCCGGTCTTGCCGCTGACCACGACGTCGTCGTAGGGGAAGCCGGACGACAGCCGGTGCGGCCACACCTGCAGCCCGAGCAGCCGCCGCATCGCCGCGCAGTCCGCGGCGGGCGCGGCCTCGTCCCGCCAGATCATCGACAGCAGCCGGGTCATGTCGCGGGGCGTGCTGCGGCTGGTGCGGGCCGGGTCCAGCGCGCGCAGGCGGCCGAGCAGGCCGGGGTCGTCCAGCTTCGCCCACACGTCCGCGAAGGTGTCCGCGCCGGCGTCGGCGAGCAGGCCCTCGTGCAGTTCGCGGCCGGTGACCTCGACGACCGTGTCGCGCAGCCCCAGCGCGGCGGCGGCCGCGTTCACCGCGTCCCGGCCGCCGACCCGGTCCAGCACGGTGTCGGCGGCGGCGTTGTCGCTCACGGTGATCATCAGGCAGGTGAGGTCGCGCAGCGACATGCGCACCTCGTCCAGCAGGGCGGACACCCCGGTCGGCCCGGCGGTGCGGTCCTGCGGGCGCAGCGTGACCTGCTCGGCCGGGTCGAGGGCGCCCGCGGCGGCCAGCCGGTGGAACGCCACCAGCAGCGGCACCTTGAACACCGACGCGAGCACCACCGGCTCGGCCGCGCCGATCGCGACCTCCCGCCCGGTGTCGATGTCGACGACGTGCAGCACCCCGGTCACCCCGGCCGACCGGAACTCCTCCTCGATCCGCCGGACCGCCGCGCCCGCACCGCGCGCCGCGCTCATGCCAGGAATCCGGAGGACGGGCGGGGCACGACGCGGCGGACGGGCGGCGCGTCCAGCGGCGCCATGCCGGCCTCGCGGCGCAGGACGGCGGTCGCGACCGCGCTGAAGTCGGCGATCGCGCGGGCGTGCTCGGGGTCGCGGGCGCGCCGCCACGCGCAGGACGTCCGCCAGGCCAGCGGCTCGCCCACCAGCGGCCGCCAGACCGTCCCGGCGGCGTCGCCGGTGCGCGGGACGAGCGCCACGGCCGTGCCGGCGAGCACGAGGCCGAGCGCGAACTCCGGGTCGCGCGCCTCGTGCACGGCGGCGGGCGCGTACCCGTGCCGGCGGCAGCCCGCGAGGAGCTCGTCGTGCGCGCCGGGCGCCTCCTCGCGCGGCGCCACCGCGAGGTCGCGGCCGCCGAGGTCGGCGAGGTGCACCTCCGGGGCGGCGGCGAGGTCGGAGCCGGCGGGCAGCAGCACGCCGAGCGGCTGCCCGAGCATCGGGCCGAGCTCCAGGTCCCGGGAGTCGCACGGGTGCCGCACCACCCCGGCGTCCAGCGTGCCGTCGGCGAGCGCGCGCACCTGCTCGTCCGTGCCCGTCTCGCGCAGGTCGAGCCGCAGGTCGGGGCGGCGGTCCCGGAACGCGGCGATCAGCGCGGCGACGACCCGGCCGCCGAGGCCGCCCGGCAGGCCCGCGCGCACGGCGCCGACCTCGCCGAGCCGGGCGCGCTCGGCGACGGAGTAGACGCGTTCCACGCGGGTGAGGATGTCACGGGCCTCGTCCAGCAGCAGCCGGCCGGGCGCGGTCAGCTCCACCTTCCGGCTGGACCGGTCGAACAGGCGCACCCCGAGCTCCCTTTCCAGCCGCTGGATCCGCTGGCTGAGCGGCGGCTGGGCCATGCCGAGCCGCTCCGCCGCGTGCCCGAAGTGGAGTTCTTCGGCGACGACGACGAAGCACCGCAGATGCCCGACGAGGTTCACGACCAGGAATGATATCGAATCGGATATATCTGTGACATTGATATCAATCTTGGACTTTCCGGGCGATGCCTGGTGTCCTTGTGTCTCCATACCAGGGGGAAGGGAGATCGACGATGCGCCGATCCCGTGTGCTCACCGCCGCCGCGATCGCGGTGGCGGTGCTGATCGTGGGGGCGGGGGCGGTGTGGTTCCTGCGCGACGGAGAGGGCCCGGAGGACACCGCCGGACGCTACCTCGCGGCGTGGAGCGGCGGCGACCTCGCCGCGATGCGGAAGCTGACCGACGGGCCGCCCGCCGACTTCGAGCAGCGGCTCACCAAGATGCGCGAGGAGCTCGGCGTCACCGCGCAGCGCTTCACCGTCGCCTCGGTGGGCGACCCGGACGGCGGCGAGGCGGGCGGCGCCTACACCGCCGAGCTGACCCTCGCCGGCGACCGGAAGTGGACCTACGATGGCGCGCTGCCGATGGTCGAGCGGGACGGCGAATGGCTCGTCCAGTGGTCGCCGAAGGTGCTGTACCCGGAGCTCGCGGAGGGGCAGCGGCTGCGCGCCGCCCGCGCCTGGCCCGACCGCGCTGCCGTCCTCGCCGCGGACGGCAGCGACCTGAGCGCCTCGCCGTCGGGGTCGGCGCGGCAGCTCGCCGGACCGGTCGCCGCCGCGTCGGCGGAGGCCGCCGAGCAGTTCGGCGCGCCCTACGAGAAGGGCGACCCGGTCGGCGCGGACGGCCTGCAGAAGCAGTACGAGCGGCGGCTCGCCGGCACGCCCGCGCTCGCCGTCCAGATCGTGGACGCCGACGGCAACGCGGTGAAGACGCTGAAGCGGTTCGGCGGCACCGAGGGACAGCCGCTCAAGACGACGATCGACCCGAAGGTCCAGGCCGCCGCGGGCAAGGCGCTGACCGGCGCGAGCAAGCCGGCGTCGATGGTGGCGCTGCGCCCGTCCACCGGTGAGATCCTCGCCGTGGCGAACAAGCCCGGCGGCTACAACCGGGCGCTGATGGGCCAGTACCCGCCCGGCTCCACGTTCAAGGTCGTCACCGCCGCCGCCCTCGTCGCCGACGGCGTGTCCCCGTCCACGAAGGTCGGCTGCCCCGCCACCACGACCGTCGGCGGCCGGTCCTTCCACAACTACCAGCACGAGGACTTCGGGACGGTCCCGTTCCGCGAGGCGTTCGCGCACTCCTGCAACACCACGTTCGCGCGGCTCGCGGTCGACAAGCTCGGCGAGAAGCGGCTCGCCGAGGTCGCCGCCCAGTTCGGGTTCAACGCCCCGATCGTCTCCGGGCTGCCCTCCGTCCGCGCCGCGTTCCCCGCCAACAAGGACGACACCGCGTTCGCGGCCGCGTCGTTCGGGCAGGGCCAGGTGCTGACCAGCCCGCTCAACATGGCGAGCGTCGCCGCCGCCGCGGCCGACGGCACCTGGCGGTCGCCCCGCGTGGTCGACGCGGCCCTGGTGAGCCAGGCCGCCGACGCGCGCGGCCGCAAGGCGGAGCGGCCGAAGAAGCTGGAGCCCGCCGTCGAGAAGGCGCTGCACGCCCTGATGCCCGCCGTCGTCAGCGAGGGCACCGCGTCCGGCGTCGGCTTCCCGGCCGGCACGGCCGGCAAGACCGGCACCGCCGAGTTCGGCGAGGGGCAGAACCCGCCCACGCACGCCTGGTTCATCGGCTACCGCAAGGACGTCGCGTTCGCGGTGATCGTCGAGGACGGCGGCACCGGCGCCGAGGCGGCCGCGCCCATCGCCGCGACCTTCCTGCGCTCCCTCTGACGCGGCGGCCGGGGTCACGGCGCCGTCCGGGGGCGGGCGGCGGCGGCGCCGAACCCGAGCACGGCGAGTCCGGCGAGCGCGGCCGCCGCGCCGCCGGAGCCGAGGTCGAACAGCGCGCCGACGGCGAGGCCGCCGCCGAACGCCGTCATCCCGGCCAGGAACGACGACGCCCCGAGGTAGGCGCCCACCTGCTCGGGCGGCGCGTACCGGGCGACGGCCTGGAAGATCGGCGGCTGCATCAGCCCCTGCCCGGCCCCGGTGAGCACGGCCGCGCCCAGTAGCCCGGCGATCTGCCAGGGGCCGTCCGCGTCCCCGTCCAGCGGGACGAGGGCGAGGAAGCCGGCGCCGGACAGCAGCAGCCCGGCCCGCAGGACGCCGGGCCGCCCCGCCCTGGACGCGCACCACGGCTGGACGGCGGCGACCACGGCGGCGGCCAGGCAGAGGAACGCGGTCGTCCGGCCGGAGCCGAACCCGCGCAGCGGCACGACCGTGGCGGCCGCCGTCACGAGCAGCGTGGACGGCGCGACGATCACGGCGAAGCGGACGAAACCACGGTCCCGCGCCACCGCGCGGATGCCCTGCAGCATCGTCTTCGGGGCGCGCGCGGCGGGCTGTGCGTGCCGTGCGGGCAGCAGCGGGAAGAGGACGGCGGCGACGCACCAGGCCGCCGCCGCACCCGCCGCGAGCAGGGGGAAGCCGCCGAGCGCCAGCAGCGCCAGCCCGGCGGACGGGCCGAGCACGGCGGAGATGTGCCCGCTCACCAGGTACACCGCGAAACCGCCCGGCCGGCGTCCGGGGGACAGGCCGGCGAGCAGCGACTGGGCGGCCGGGTGGTACAGCGCCCCGCCGACTCCCACCAGCACGGCGGCGACGGAGAGCCCCACGGGGCCGTCGGCCGTGCCGAACACGGCGAACCCGGCGGCGCGGACGACGCAGGCCAGCACCCCGGTGCGCGG
Source organism: Actinomadura sp. NPDC049382 (assembly GCF_040677125.1). Classification (NCBI taxonomy): domain Bacteria; kingdom Bacillati; phylum Actinomycetota; class Actinomycetes; order Streptosporangiales; family Thermomonosporaceae; genus Actinomadura; species Actinomadura sp. NPDC049382. The sequence continues at coordinate 8,104 of NZ_JBFARO010000121.1, read as the reverse complement.
CGCGCCGAGCGCGTCGGTCAGCGCGCCGACCGGGAGCAGCAGCGAGTACTGGACGAGCAGGCGGGTGCCGAGCACCAGCCCGATGGTCCCGGCCGCGAGCCCCACGCCGTCCCGCAGATGGGCGACGACGTGCCCGAACACCGCGTAGTAGCCGAGCCCGATGGCCACCTGGACGGCGGCGAGCACCGCGATGACGCGCCGGTCACGGGACGCGGCCCTGACCGGGGCGGCGGGAGGGGCGGGAGCGGAAGCGGAGGCGGGGGCGGTCGCGCGGCCGGGGAGCATCGTGCCGCTAGCCCGCCGGACGCAGGGCGCGGGACAGGACGCCGGCGGTCAGCGCGATCGACTTCTCGTCCGCGTCGGCCTCCGCGCCCTTCCGGGTCGTGGTGACCACGATGATCAGCGGGGCGCCGCCGGGCTTCGGATAGGCGATCGCGATGTCGTTGGCGCTGCCGTAGGTGCCGCCGGTGCCGGTCTTGTCGCCGACCGTCCAGCTCTTCGGCAGCCCGGCGCGGATTCGCTTGTCCCCGGTGACCGTGGCCTTCAGCCAGTCGATCAGCCGCGCGCGGTCGGCGGGGACGAGCGCGTCGCCCACGGTGAGCGCGCGCAGGTCGTTCGCCCAGGGGCGCGGCGCCGTCGTGTCGCGCTTCTCGCCCGGCTTCCAGTCGTTCAGGCCGGGCTCGATGCGGTCGCTGCGGCTGACCGTGTCGCCGAGGGAGCGGAGGAAGGCGGTGAGGCCGGCGGGCCCGCCGATCTCCTTCAGCACGAGGTTGCCGGCGGTGTTGTCGCTCTGGGTGATCGTCGCGTGGCACAGCTCCGCGACCGTCATCCCGGTGTCCACGTGCTTCTCGGTGACCGGCGAGAACTCCTGCAGGTCGTCCTTCGTGTAGTGGATCACCTTGTCGAGCAGGCCCGGGGCGCTCTGCCGGGCCTTGCGCAGCACGGCGCCGCACGCCATCGCCTTGAACGTGGACGCGAACGGGAACGTCTCGTCCGCCCGGTGCCCCACCGCCCGCCCGCTGCCGGTGTCGATGGCGTACGCGCCGATGCGCGTGCGGCGGGTCGTCTCAAGGCGGGTCAGCTGCTTCGTCACCTCCGCCTGCGTCGCGGCGGTCTGCACGGCGGCCTGCGAGGCGGTCCGGGACGCGTTGCTCTGCGGTGCCGCGCTCTTGACGGCCGGGTCCGCGTCCGCGCCGCAGCCGGCGGCGGCGGACACGGCGAGGACGGCGGCGGCGACCGCCCGGAAGGCGGGAGCGTGTTTCGTCATGCCGGTGAGCAGACCAGAGGCGCGAAGCCGGTGTCCAATATTGATATGGGTCGGCGAGCGATATCGGCCGTCATATGGATGCGGCCTGACCTGGCCGCCCGTCCGGTGTCACAGCCAGTCCCGGAGCTTGAAGACCGTGTAGAGGATGAGGCTGCAGACCACGATCACGGCGGTGCTGGCGATGAACCCCGCGTGCTGCGAGAAGCCGGGATAGGGGACGTTCATCCCGTAGAACCCGGTCACGGCCGTCGGCACCGCGATGATCGCCGCCCAGCTGGTGACCTTCTTCATCACCTCGTTCATCCGGTTGCTCTGCAGCGCCAGCCGGGTGTCGAGCAGGTCGGCGACCAGGTCGCGCAGGCCGTCGGTCCACTCGCCGACGCGCAGCGTGTGGTCGTAGACGTCCTGGAAGTAGGGGACCAGCGGCGGCGGGACGATCGGCAGGTCGCGGCGCAGCAGCGTGTTCAGCACCTCCCGCATCGGCAGCGCGATCCGCCGCAGCGCGGCGAGGTTCTTGCGCAGCGCGTAGCTGCGCCGCTGGATCTCCTTGACCGGGAACGCGTCGGCGAACACCAGGTCCTCGACCGCGTCGGCCTCCTCGTCGAGCGCCTGCACGGCGGCCAGCTGCAGGTCGACGACGAGGTCCAGCATCCCGTAGAGCAGGAACGCGGCGGTCGGCTCGGCGAGGCCGGCGTCCGGGCTCGCGTCCCACCGCGCGATGAGCGCGTCGACGTCGAGATCGGGGTCCTGCCGGACGGTGACCAGGGCGCGCTGGGCGACGAACGCCGACAGCTCGTGCAGCGTCAGGTGCCCGCCGGCGACGTACGGGACGTAGACGTTCAGGAACGCGTAGCCCCGGTACCGGTCGAGCTTCGCGCGCTCGTGCCGGGAGACGGCGTCCTCCACGGCGACGTGGTCGAGGCCGAGCTCGTCGCTGATGACGCGCAGGTCCTCGTGGCGCGGCGCGCACAGGTCGAGCCACACGACGACGTCCGGGCGGGCCAGGTACTCGCTCACCTCCCCGACGGGGAAGCCCTCCGCCACGAGCTCGCCGCCGCGCCACGCCCGCGTCCGCGGCGGCGCGCCGCCGATCCGGTTCTCCGGATGCCCCTCGACGTCGGTCTCGGACGGATGGGACCCCACGGCTCACACCTCCTTCGCGCGCGACCCGGCCCGGGGCGGGGCCGTCGACGCGCGCACGACGAGATCGCCCGGCAGCACCCGGGCGGCGGGGCGGCGGCCCGCGAGCAGGTCGAGCAGCGCGGCCATGCCCTGCGCGCCCAGCTCCTCGGCGGGCAGCCGCACGGTCGTCAGCTCCGGCTCCAGCGCGGTCGCCAGCAGCACGTCGTCGAACCCGGTGACCGACAGCTCGGACGGGACGTCCAGCCCGAGCGCCCGCGCCGCCTTGTAGGCGCCCGCGGCGATCAGGTCGTCGTCGCAGACGAGCGCGGTCGGCGGGTCGGCGGCCGACAGCAGCCGCAGCGCGGCGTCCTTCGCGGACGCGACGTCGATCGCGCACTCCTCCCGCAGCAGGGCACCGCCCGGGAGGCCCGTGACGACGGCGGCCAGGGCGGCGGCGCGCGCGCGGAACGTCCACTGGTCGACGGCGGCGGCCACGTGCCCGAACCGGCGGTGGCCGAGGCCGGCGAGATGCCCGGCGATCGCGCGCATGCCGTCCGCCACGCCGAAGTCGATCGTGGGGACGGTGCCGCCGGTCCGCGGGTCGGGGCCGCTGTCGAGCATCACGGCGGGCGTCCCGCCGAACCGGCCGAGGGCGTCCACCGCCATCGAGGACGCGAGCACCCCGTCGATCGCCTCCTCCGACCCGAACGGGCTGTCCGCCGGGCCCTCCGCGTCGTCCGGCCACGTCGACACCACGACGCCGAAGCCGTGCCGGGCCGCGACCCGCGCCGCGCCCGTGTAGACGGGGCCGAAGAACGGCGCGGTCAGGGTCGGGACCATCAGCAGGACGGTCCGGGTCGTGCCGAGCCGCAGGTTCCGGGCGGCCTGGTTGGGCCGGTAGCCGAGCCGCTCGGCGGCGTCCCGGACGCTGCGCGCGGTGGCGGGGGAGACGCGCCCGCTCCACTTGCCGCCCAGCACGAGCGAGACCGTGGACTGCGAGACCCCGGCCTCCTGGGCCACGTCTTTGCTGGTGGGACGGCTGATGGCCGACACCCGGTCCTCCCTGTGCGGACATTGGGACGAAAACAGACTAGAGCCGAGGGCCCCGGAAGTGGTACGTATGACGGGTTCAGTAATACGTATGACGAGAGTACGTACGACGGGGATCTCCGGGGGCCATCGAATGCGCGGCTATGTCGTCTTCCTGCGGAGGCCGTACGCGGCGCGGCTGCTCGGCGGGACCCTGCTCGGCCGGCTGCCCAACGGGATGGGCATGCTCGCGGTCGTGCTGCACGTCCGCGCGGACGACGGCGGCTACCCGCTCGCCGGGACGCTCGCCGCGCTGTTCGGCCTCGCCACCGCCGCCGGCCAGCCCGTCCTCGGCCGCGTCATGGACCGCTACGGCCAGCCGCCCGTGCTGGTCCCCGCCGCCTGCGCCGCCGCGGCCGGATTCGTGCTCCTCGCCCTCGTCGGCGCCCACCCGCTGCCGGTGGCCGTCGCCGCCGTCGTCCTCGCCGGGTTCGCCACCCCGCCGCTGGAGGCCGGGCTGCGCGCCCTCTGGCCGGACGTCCTGGACGGCCAGGAGCAGGTCGACGCCGCCTACGCGCTCGACGCCGCCGCCCAGGAGATCCTCTTCACCGTCGGGCCGCTGCTCGTCGTCGCGGCGGCGGCGCTGAACACCGAGGCCGCGCTGGTCCTCACCGGCGCGCTCGGCATCGCCGGGACGCTCGTCGTCGCGCTGTCCGGGCCGTCCCGCCGGTGGCGGAGCGCGCCGCGCGCCGCCGACTGGGCCGGGCCGCTGCGCTCCCCGGGCCTGCGGGTGCTGCTGCTGTCGCTCGGCTTCGCCGGGATCGCGCTCGGCGTCTACGCCGTCGCCGTCGTCGCCTACGCCGAGGAGCAGGGCAGCGACATCGCCTCCGGGCTGCTGCTGGCGTGCATGGCGGGCGGCGCCCTCGCCGGCGGGATCGGCTACGGCGCCCGGCCGTGGCCGGGCGAGCCGCACCGCCGGCTGCGCTGGCTGCTCGCCGCGCTCGCCGCCGGGTACGTCCCGCTCGTCCTCGCGCCGTCCCTGCCGGTCATGTCGGTGCTGGCGTTCGTGTCCGGCGTCTCCCTCGCCCCCGTGCTGGCGTGCAGCTTCGCGCTCGTCGACCGGCTCGCGCCCGCCGGGACCGTCACCGAGGCGTTCGCCTGGGTCGTCGCCGCGATCGGCGCGGGCGGGTCGCTCGGCTCGTTCGTCGCCGGCGTCGGGCAGGACGCGGCGGGCGTCCCCGGCGCGTTCGCGGGCGCCGGCGTGGGCGGCGCGCTCGCGCTGGCCCTCTTCCTGGTCGGCGGCCGGACCCTGCGCCCCGGCCGCAGCGCCGCCGTCACCGCCTAGCCGTACTGCCTCGTGAGATTGGGGACCCCGGCGGGCCGGGGGTCACACCCAGGACTGGAACCAGATCCGCTCGTGCCAGTCGTCGTACGGGAGGGTCTGCGCCGACAGGATCGGGTGGAAGTACGCGAAGTTCGCCAGCACCACCAGCAGGAACGCCCCCGCGGCGGCGGCGCCGACCAGCCGCCGCACCCCCGGCCCCTGGGCCGGGACGGGCGCGTACGCCCCGCTCTCCCCGTAGGCGCCGTCCCCGTAGGCGTCGTCCCCGTAGGGCCCGGCGGGGACGTCGGGCACGGAGCCGCCGGACTCCCAGGGACGGGCCGCGTGCGCGCCCGCCGCCCAGGCCGGCGCCGGGCCGATCAGGTAGCCGAGCACCAGCACCACCGCCAGCACCATGAACGGGATCAGCGGCGTCGCGTAGAACAGGAACATCGTCCGGTCCGCGAACGCCGACGGGAACCAGGTCGCCCAGCCCGCGAGGAAGCCCAGCAGGATCGCGCCCGCCCGCCAGTCCCGCAGGATCAGCCAGAGGAACGCGACGACGACCAGCGCGACCAGCGCGCCCCACCACAGCGCGGGCGTGCCGATCCCGAGGATCTCCCGCGAGCAGCGCGCCGCGCCGCACCCGCCCTTCGGCTCGGTGTAGAAGAACGCGACCGGGCGGCGCAGGATCGGCCAGTCCCAGGGCCACGACTGGTACGGGTGCTTGGCGTGCAGCCCCGTGTGGAAGCCGAGGATCTGCGAGTGGTAGTCCCACAGCTTCGGCATCGCCTCGAACGGCCGCCACAGCACACTTCCGGACGCGTCGCCGCGGCCCCAGCCGCCCGGCTTGAAGATCCACCCCGACCAGGTCGCCAGGTAGGTCACCAACCCCACCACGACGAGCTGCACGAACGCGGGGACGGCCTCCAGCAGCAGCGTTCCGGTGAACGGGGCGCGCACCCCGGCCGCGCGGCGGGCGCCGTAGTCCCACAGGACGACCATCAGCCCGAACGCGGCCACGTAGAAGACGCCCGTCCACTTGGTGGCGCAGGCCAGGCCGAGGCAGATCCCGGCGGCCCACCGCCATCCGTGCGCGAGGAACGGGCCGTAAACCGAGATCTCGCCGCGGCCGATCCGGTCGGCCAGGACGCGGCGGGACCGGTCCCGGTCGTTCACCAGGCACGCGAACCCGGCGAGGACCCAGAACATCACGAAGACGTCCAGCAGCGCGGCCCGGCTGGTCACGAACGCGAGCCCGTCCAGCGCGAGCAGCAGCCCGGCGGCGCAGCCGAGCAGCGTCGACCCCGTCATCCGGCGGGCGACCCGGCACAGGATCAGCACCGACAGCGTCCCGACCAGCGCGGGCATGAACCGCCAGCCGAACGGCGTCGCGCCGAACATCCACTCGCCGATCGCGATCATCCACTTGCCGAACGGCGGATGGGCGACGAACGCCGGCCCGTTCGCCCAGATGTGCGCGTCCGGGTCGGCGATCAGCATCTTGTCGGCGTTCTCGACGGTGTTGTGCTCCCAGCCGAACTTCAGCAGGGCGAGCGCGTCCTTGGCGTAGTACGTCTCGTCGAAGACCACCGCCTTCGGCGAGCCCAGCCCGTCGAACCGCAGGAACCCGGCGAGCGCCGTCACCAGCAGCGGGCCCAGCCAGGACAGCAGCGCGCTGCCCGGGATCGCGGGCGCGAGCCAGTCCCGCAGCGGGGACGTCCGGCGCCCGGACGCGGTGGCAGGAGCGGGGGCCGTATCCGTCGTCGCCATCCCGTCATCGTACGGGCGGCCCCGCCCCGCACGGCCCCTCCGGGCGGACCCGGCGGCACGGCCGGGCGTCCGCGCCGGGCCCCGCCGTACGCGCCGGAGGCCCCGCCGTGCGCGCCGGGGGCGCGGCCGGGTGGGACAATGATCCGCGTGACCGGGACCTTGCTGCTGGCGGCGGCGCCCATCGGGCGGGCCGAGGACGCGTCCGCGCGGCTGCGCGCGGCGCTCGCGGCCGCGCCGGTGATCGCGGCCGAGGACACCCGGCGGCTGCGCCGGCTGGTGGCCGACCTCGGGGTGCAGACCGCGGGCCGCGTCGTGTCCTACAACGACCTGAACGAGCGGGCGCGGGCCGAGAGCCTGGTCGAGGAGCTGCTGGCCGGGCGGGACGTGCTGGTGATCACCGACGCGGGCATGCCGGGGGTGTCCGACCCCGGCTACCGGCTGGTGCGCGCGGCCGTCGCCGCGCAGGTGCCGGTCTCGGTGCTGCCCGGGCCGTCCGCCGTCACGACCGCGCTGGCGGTGTCGGGGCTGCCCACCGACCGGTTCTGCTTCGAGGGCTTCCCGCCCCGCAAGCCGGGCGAGCGGGCCCGCCGGTTCGGCGCCCTGGCGGACGAGCCCCGCACGATGGTCTTCTTCGAGTCGCCCCGCCGGCTGGCCGACACCCTCGGCGCGATGGCCGAGTCGTTCGGCGCCGACCGTCCCGCCGCGGTCTGCCGCGAGCTGACCAAGACCTACGAGGAGGTCCGGCGCGGGACGCTCGGCGAGCTGGCCGGCTGGGCCGCCGACGGGGTGCTCGGCGAGATCACGCTGGTGGTCGGGGGCGCGCCGGAGCCGTCCGGGCTGCGCGAACCGGCCGAGCTGGCCGCGGCCGTCGCCGCCCGCGAGGAGGCCGGGACGCCCCGCAAGCAGGCGATCGCGGAGGTCGCGAAGGAGAACGGCGCCCCGAAGCGCGTGGTCTACGACGCCGTTGTGAAGTCCAGGGCGTAGGCGCGGCATCAGACCGGTCGAACCGGTTCTTTCTGGGAATAACCCCTATCGGTGGCCGCACGGCGGGCGCACTATGGGCACGTCGGGGCCACCATGGAACTGGGACGCGGTCAGCGGGACGCGCCCGAGACGGTCTCCGAGGGGGTGAGTGCCGTGCTGGACACATGGACGAGCCACGAAGTATGGGTCTTGGAGTGCCTCAACTGCACGACGACCTGGAACGAGGAGTTCGAGGTCCGCCACGCGGGCGACGGGCACGGCAACGAGGCCGTCATCTACGAGCGCGGCGGGCAGCCCTGCACGACGCCCTGGACGGACCGCACCTGCCCGAAGTGCGGCAGCCAGAACGTCAAGGCGCTGTCGGCGATGCGCGGCAAGGAGGGCGAGCTCCCGCAGACCCGCGCGGGCAGCGACGTGGCGATGGTCTTCCACCTGCGCCGCATGCACGCCTGGTAGCCGATCCCGGCCGTCACCCGGGCGCGGGGCGCCCGGGCGCGGGTCACTTCGCGACGACCTCGGGGACCTTGGTCTCGATCTCCGGCGCGTCCGCCGCCGGCGCGGCCGCCGCGGCGGGCCCGCGCCGCCGCGCCGCGCTGCCCGGCGCGGTC
>NZ_JBFARO010000120.1:0-24228 GCF_040677125.1 Actinomadura sp. NPDC049382 | reverse complement strand
CGCGCCGACCGGGATGGTGTCGCGCAGGCCGCTGGTCCGCTCGGCGGCGGCCACGCACACCCGGACGTCCCCCTGCCGGCGGAACAGGGAGGCGCGCTCGCCGTCGGCGCGCACCTGGCCGTCGGGAACGGGACCGCCTGGAACGCCCTGCGCGGCGAGCCCGGCGACAAGGAGCTGCTGGAACGCGACTGGGGCGTCACCGACGCCGCCGGCTGGCGCGAGCAGATGGACGCGCTGCTCGACGCCCGCAACAGCGACCCGGCGATCCAGATGGTGCTCGACCGGCGCGGGCGCGGCACCGGGGAGCGGGAGTGGCGCGCCGCGATCACCGCCTGGTGCGGCGAGCGCGACATCGGGGAGGAGACCGTCCGGGAGGTCGTCGAGCTGTCGGGCGCGGTCCTGCGGTACGAGGCGCGGTTCCGCGCGGACGGCCTGCTCCCGCCCGACGGGCGGGTGGAGAGCGTGTACGGCTACGACTTCGGCCGCGCGGTGAACATGGCCCGCTGGGGCCTGTCCGCCGGGTACTGCGACGCCGACGAGGCGGAGAAGTGCGTCCTCACCGCCGGGCACCGGGCCCACCAGGTCTACCCGTCGTGGGGGTCGTTCTCCGCCGGGTACGTCCTCGGCCGGATGCTGCGGTTCGACGAGGGCGAGTTCGGCGAGTGGTACGACCGCTCCCTCGCCGGCCACCGCGTCCTCGCCGAGGACCCGGGCAGCCCGTGGCGGCGCATGGCCTGGGGCTAGCCGCCCCGGGCCCGGCGCCCCCGGTCAGAGCAGGGCGTCGATGTCGTCGGTGATCGCCTTGCGGTCGGCGGCGCCGAGGGACGAGGCGGCGACCGCGTTGCGGGCCAGCGCCGCCAGCTCGGCGGGGCCCAGCCCGAACACCTCGGCGGCGACGCGGTACTCGCCGGTCAGGGTCGTGTCGAACATCGGCGGGTCGTCGCTGTTCAGCGTGACGAACAGGCCCTCCTCCAGCATCCGCGGCATGGGGTGGGCGGACAGGTCGGGGACCTGGCCGGTGCGGAGGTTGGAGGTGGGGCACACCTCCAGCGGCAGCTGCGTCTCGCGCAGGTGGGCGATGAGGCGCGGGTCCCGCACGCAGCTGGTGCCGTGGCCGATCCGCTCGGCGCCGAGGCCCTCGATCGCCTCCCAGATCGTCTCCGGGCCGGTCATCTCGCCGGCGTGCGGGAGGCTGCGCAGCCCGGCGGCGCGGGCGGCGGCGAACGCGTCGCGGAACGCGTCCCGGTGCGGGGTGCGCATCTGCTCGATGCCGCCGATCCCGAACCCGACGAGCGCCTCCGGCGGGTGGGAGAGCGCGTGCTCCAGGGTGCCGCGGGCGCCCTCGGCGCCGAACTCGCCGGGGATGTCGAAGATGTAGGCGACGCGGACGCCGAGCCTCTCGCGGGCCTCGCGGACGGCGTGGTCGAGGGCCTCGGTGACCGCGGGCATCGGCATCCCGGCCCGCTGGTGGGTGTAGGGGGTGACGGTCAGCTCGACGTACCGGACGTTCTGCGCCGCGAGGTCGCGGGCGACGCCGAAGACGAGGGTGCCGACGTCCTCGGGCGTGCGGACGAGGCCGGACACCGCCTCGTAGACCTCGGCGAAGTGCGGGAAGTCGCGGAACTCGTAGAAGGCGCGCAGCTCGCGCTCGTCCGCGGGGACGGGCCCGTCCGGATGGCGGCGGGCGAGTTCGAGGACGGTGGGGACCGAGGCGGAGCCGACCAGGTGGACGTGCAGCTCGACCTTCGGCAGGGCGTCGATGAACGCCTCGATGGGGGTGCTCTGGGTGGAAGTCACGCCGCGAAGCTAACAGCGACCGCGCCCCGTCCGACAGACGAAGGCGGTGAACCTGACAGGAAAACGTCAGGAATACCTCCTCGGGCCGCCGGCGGGGTCCGCGGTGCGGCAGGATGGGCCCGTGCGCGCGGCCCGGTTGATCTCGATGGTGCTCCTCCTGCAGTCGCGGGAGGCGATGACGGCGGGCGAGCTCGCGCGCGAGCTGGAGGTGTCGGAGCGCACCGTCTACCGGGACATGGAGGCCCTGTCGGCGGCCGGGGTCCCGGTCTACGCCGACCAGGGGCGCGGCGGCGGGTACCGGCTCGTCGGCGGGTACCGGACGCGGCTGACCGGCCTCACCCGCGAGGAGGCCGAGGCGCTGTTCCTGTCCGGGCTGCCCGGCCCGGCCGGGGACATGGGGCGCGGCGGCGCGCTGGCGGCGGCCGAGCTGAAGGTCCTCGCGGCGCTGCCCGCCGCGCTGCGGGACGCGCCCGCGCGGGCGAGCCGGCGGTTCCTGCTGGACGCGCCCGGCTGGTTCGGCGAGTCCGGCCCGCCGCCGCTGCTGCGCGAGCTGGCCCGCGCGGTGTGGCAGGACGAGACCGTCGAGCTGCGCTACCGCCGCAAGGGCACCGAGGTCGTGCGCACGGCCGACCCGTACGCGCTCGTCCTGAAGAACGGCACCTGGTACCTGGTCGCGCGGGTCGACGAGGGGTACCGCACGTACCGGGTCGACCGCGTCACCGCCGTCCGGGCGGACGGCACCGTCTTCGAGCGGGACGAGGAGTTCGACCTCGCCGCGCACTGGCGCGGCGCGGCGGCCGAGTTCGTGCGCTCGATGCTGCGCGAGGAGGCCACCGTGCGGCTCTCCCCCGCCGGGATGCGGCTGCTGCGGTACGCGGTGGAGCCGTACGCGGCCCGCCGCGCGGCGGAGGCGGCCGGCGAGCCCGACGCGCGGGGGTGGGTGACGACCACGCTGCCGGTCGAGTCGGCGGAGGTCGCGGCGTCGGAACTGCTGCGGCTCGGCCCGGAGGCGGAAGTCCTCGCGCCGCCGGAGCTGCGGGAGCGGATGGCGGTCAGCGCCGCGCGGCTGGCGGAGCTGTACGGCGCCTAGTCCTGCTTGCGCGCGATCGCCGCGGCCAGCTGCTCCTTGCTCATCTTCGAGCGGCCCTGGACGTCGAGGCCGGCGGCGCGGTCGTACAGCTCCTTCTTGGTGCTGCCCTCGACGTCCACTCCGCCGAAGCTCTTGCCCTTGCCGCGGCGGGCGTCGGGGTTCTTGGCCCGCGGGTCGGACGGCCCCTTGCGGCCCTTCGGCTCCCAGTGGTCGCCGCGCTTCTCGAACTTGTGCTTGAGCGCCGAGTAGGCGGTGCGGTGCGCCCGCTGGCCCTCGCCGTAGGTCTTGACGGCGGAGTCGTGGGCCTTGGCGAAGGTCTCCTGGGCCTCCCGGGGAGAGCGCTGGAGCGTGCCGGGAAGCTCCTGCTTCCGGGGCTTGCCGCTCTTGTCGGTCATCGGCATGGCTCCTCCTTTCTCCTCTTCACGCCATAACCGGGCAGATCGTTCTCAAACGGCCCCGGGACGTCCCGGGGCCGTGGCGAGACGGCGGTCAGCGGTAGCCGGTGACGTCGGCGGGACGGCCGGCGTCCACGACCTCGGTGATGTAGCGCCACGCGTCGGGGCGGCTGCCGTCGGCGTCGGTGAAGCCGTAGACCCGGGCCAGTCCGCCGCTGGTCAGCGACCGGCCGTTCCAGCGGGCCCGGTCGGGGTCGGCGGCGAGCGCCGCGACGGCGCGGCCCACGAGGGCGGGCGATTCGGCGATGGCGAAGTGCGGGTCCTTGGCGGCGCCGTCCCGCCAGGTCGCCTCGGTGACGCCGAAGTGCTCCAGCATGGCCTCCGAGCGCAGCCATCCCGGCGTGAGCGCGACGGCGGTCGCGCCGTACGGAGCGATCTCCTCGGACTGGGCGAGCGCCATCCGCAGCACGGCGGTCTTGGCGATGTCGTAGAAGTAGCCGCACTCCTTGCGGTACTTCGCGTTGTACTCGGCGGTGCCGTCGGTCACCTCGACGACCAGCCCGCCCGGCTCGCGGATCAGCAGCGGGAGGGCGTGGTGGCTGGTGACGGCGTGGGTGTCGAGAGCCAGCCGGAACATCCGCAGGCCGTCCTCCAGGGACTGCTCCCACATCGGCTTGCCGAACTGGAAGAGGTGGTCCGATCCCCAGATGTCGTTGACCAGGACGTCCAGCCGGCCCCGCTCGGCGTCGATGCGGCGCACGAGCGCGGCGACCTGCGCCGGGTCGAGGTGGTCGACGCGGACGGCGATGCCCTCGCCGCCCGCGTCCGTCACCCGTTCCGCGGTCTCCTCGATGGTCTCGGGCCGGCCCATCTCCGATCGCTCGGACCGGGTCGTGCGCCCCGTCACGTAGACGGTCGCGCCCGCGGCGCCGAGTTCGGTGGCGATGCCCCGGCCCGCGCCGCGCGTCCCGCCCGCGACCAGTGCGGTCTTTCCTGTCAGTGCACGGCTCATGAAGACGATGCTGGCAGGCAAACCTGACATCTCATGTCAGGGTTACGGGCGGGTCGCGCGGATTTTCGGTCAGGTGAAGATGCTGACTCCACCGGGGCCGACGAGGAGTCCGACGACGATGAGGACGATGCCCCACAGGAGGTCGCGCCGGGCGAGGATCACATAGATGCCGGCGATCACCAGGATCACCGCGATGAGCCACAGGATTGTCATCATGACTTCCGGCGTCCCCCGAGAGAACGCCAAGAAACGGCAATCCGGTTTCGGATGACCGAATTTTCCGTTTTGTACGGGGAAGGGGACGGTGCCCCCTCCCCCGCTGGGATAACGGCGGTCACCCGCGCCCTCGTGCGCGGCGCGCGCGGCCACGGCCCAGTCTTCCGCCGGGCCCGGCCCGGGGCATCGGCCTTCGGACCGGTTCCGCGCGCCGGGCCCTCGTGCTTGCGGACTAGGACCGGCTCGGCTCCTGGAACGGTTCAGCCGTCCGAACGGCTCAACCGGAGCACGTTGGCGACGATCCGGTGCCCGGCCCCGCCCGCCGCGGTGAGGATCGACTCGGGGTGGAACTGGACGGCCCAGCGCCGCCGCGGCGCGTCCTCGACGGCCATCACCACGTCCCCCGTCAGCGCCGTCACCTGGAACCCCTTCACCCGGTCCGGCGTCGCGTGCAGCGAGTGGTAGCGGGCGGCGGTGAACTCGTCCGGCAGCCCCTCGAACAGCCCGCCGCCGGTGACCTTCACCTGGCCGGGCTTGCCATGGGACGGCTCGGGCAGCAGCGCCAGCTCCCCGCCCGCGTGCTCCACCATCGCCTGCAGGCCGAGGCAGACGCCGAAGACCGGCAGCTCCCGCTCGGCCAGGGCGTCCAGCAGCGCGCGGGTGCCGAAGTCCTCCGGGCGGCCGGGGCCGGGCGACAGCACCACCAGGTCGGGGGCGTGCTCGTCCAGCATCCGCAGCGGGAACCCGTGCCGCAGCGTGACCACGGCCGCGCCCTGCTGGCGGAAGTAGTCGGCGAGCGTGTTGACGAACGAGTCCTCGTGGTCGACGAGCAGCACCGTGAGCCCGTCCCCCGGCAGCGCCGCGCGCGGCGCCTCCTCCCGCTCGGCGTCCCCGGCGCCGTCCTCGACCGCGGCGAGCGCGCCGAGCAGCGCGCTGGCCTTGAGGTGGGTCTCGCGCTCCTCCTCGTCGGGGTCGGAGTCGTACAGCAGCGTCGCCCCCGCCCGCACGGTGGCGACGCCGTCGCGGATCTGCGCGGTCCGCAGCGTCAGGCCCGTGTTCATCGACCCGTCGAAGCCGACGCAGCCGACCGCGCCGCCGTACCAGCGGCGCGGCGACTCCTCGTGGTCCTCGATGAACTGCATCGCCCACGCCTTCGGCGCGCCGGTGACGGTGACCGCCCACATGTGGGTGAGGAACGCGTCCAGCGCGTCGAAGCCGGGCCGCAGCCGGCCCTCGATGTGGTCGACGGTGTGGATCAGCCGGGAGTACATCTCGATCTGCCGGCGGCCGAGGACGCGGACGCTGCCGGGCACGCAGATCCGCGACTTGTCGTTGCGGTCGACGTCGGTGCACATGGTCAGCTCGGACTCGTCCTTCGCCGACGCCAGGATCGTGCGGATCTGCTCGGCGTCCTCCAGCGCGTCGCCGCCGCGCTTGATCGTCCCGGCGATCGGGCAGGTCTCGACGCGGTCGCCCGACACCCGGACGAACATCTCCGGCGACGCGCCGACCAGGTACTCGCCGTCGCCCAGGTTGAACAGGAACTCGTACGGGGCCGGGTTCGTCTCGCGCAGCCGCTCGAAGAACGCGGCGGGCGCGTCGCACCGGGCGTACATCGCGTGGCCCGGCGTCACCTCGAACAGGTCGCCGCGGACGAACTTCTCCTTGGCCTCCCGCACCATCCGCGCGTACACGCCGGGCACCGGCTGCGGCGGCAGCTCCGCCGCGCGCGGCCGGACCGGCGTCGGCTCGGTGGCCCGCGCCAGCCCCGCCGTGCCCTCGCCGCCGACCTCGAACTCGTAGGAGATCCGGTGCGAGGTCTCGCGCTTGCGGTCCACGACGACCATCTCGTCGGCCAGGTGCAGGACGAGGTCGCGCTGGTCGTCCGGCCGCTCCAGCCGGGTGCGCAGCGGCTCGAACTGCAGCGACAGGTCGTAGCCGAACGCGCCGTACAGGCCGAGGTGCGGGTCGTCGCAGCCGAACAGGCCGACGACGGCGCGCAGGGCGGTGAAGACGGTCGGCTGGCGGCTGCGCTCCTCCTCGGGGAAGAACTCCGCGCCGGGCGGGACGAAGACCTCGAACAGGTCCGCCGCGTCCGCGCGGACCTCGCCGACGCCGCGGAGCACGGCGGCCACGGCGGGCAGCACGATCCGCCCGCGCTCGTTGAGGGCGCGCACGGCGACCGCCCGCCCGCGCGCGACGATCTCCAGGCAGGGGTCGACGTAGGCCATGTGCCAGCGGCTGTAGCGGCCCGGGTACTCCATGCCGGAGCTGAGCACGCCGCCGCGCCGCTCCCCCACGGCGCGGACGAGGGCGTTCAGCACATCGGACTTGCGCTCGGAGTCGACGGGGACGGCGGTACGGGTCACCCGTACGCCCCCGGCCGTGACGAACTCGCTGGTCAGCGGCTGCTGTGAGACGGTCTCCACCGCGGTGGCCCCTCATGTCGGGCCCTCATCGGGCGGCGCCCACGAAAAAACGACCGCCGATGAGGGCGGTCGCCTGGTCTGAGCATGCAGGAACCGGCGCCGCCTCAGCGGCGCCACCACCACCGGGCGGCTGCGGTTCGCATGCGGCGAGGTTACCATGGACCCCGGTCGCAAGGGCTTGCTTACCTCCAGGAGCGGCGTCATGACCAGGAAGAACACCGAGTTCGAGCTGCGCGGGGTCAACCACCTGGCGCTGGTCTGCAGCGACATGAGGCGGACGGTGGACTTCTACGAGGGCGTGCTCGGCATGCCGCTCATCAAGACGATCGAGCTGCCGATGGGCTGGGGGCAGCACTTCTTCTTCGACTGCGGCGGCGGCAACGCCCTCGCGTTCTTCTGGTTCCCCGACGCGCCCGACCCCGTCCCCGGCGTCTCGGCGCCGAAGAACCTGCCCGACCGGGGCGAGCTGCTGTCGGCGGTCGGGTCGATGAACCACATCGCCTTCGACGTCCCGCCCGAGCGCATCGAGGAGTA
Source organism: Actinomadura sp. NPDC049382 (assembly GCF_040677125.1). Lineage (NCBI taxonomy): Bacteria > Bacillati > Actinomycetota > Actinomycetes > Streptosporangiales > Thermomonosporaceae > Actinomadura > Actinomadura sp. NPDC049382. The sequence continues at coordinate 16,755 of NZ_JBFARO010000120.1, read as the reverse complement.
CCGCGACCGCCTCATCGCCAAGGGGATCGACGTCGGCGTGCTGCTCAACCACGACGACAGCGAGTTCGGCGTCGCGCCGGAGAACCACGAGGGCGTGTTCGTCCGCTCCATCTACTTCAAGGACCCCGACGGGATCCTGGTGGAGTTCGCGGCGTGGACCCGGGAGCTCGGCCTGCCGAGCGACGTCCGGCACGAGCCGAGGACCGCCGCCGACCGGACCGTCTGACCGTCCCCTGACACCGGGTCGGACATGTCCTGACCTGCCCTCCCGTGCGCTGGAACGATCCAGCCAAGTCGTGCCGTGACCGATATCACACCGTGATCGTCGGATGTGTACTCTCGCCCGGCTGCTCCACCGGGACGGCCCCTCCGCGATCCGGACCGGCCGCTCCCGCGACGCACGACGAGGAGGACTCCCCTTGACTCCCGACACCCCCGAGGAACCGGCCTCGGCGCCCCCGCCACCGGAGGCCCGCTCCGACCGCAGCGCCTGGAACTGGCTGCTGGTCGTCCCGGTCGTGGTCCCGCTGCTGACATTCCTGTTCAACAGCGACTCCCCGCGGCTCGCCGGCTTCCCCGCCTTCTACTGGATCCAGCTCGCCTTCATCCCGCTCGGCGTGGCCTGCACGGTCGTCGTCTACCGGCTCACCCGGAAGCGGGGCTGACCGATGGCGAGCGACCACATCACCGAGATCGTCGTCTTCACCGCGCTCTTCCTCCTGGTCAGCGGGATGGGCTTCGTCGCCGCCCGGTGGCGGCGCCCGGACACCATGCACAGCCTGGACGAGTGGGGCCTCGGCGGCCGCAGCTTCGGCAGCTGGGTCACCTGGTTCCTGATCGGCGGCGACCTCTACACCGCCTACACCTTCGTCGCCGTCCCCGCCCTGGTGTTCGGCGCGGGCGCCGCGGGCTTCTTCGCGGTCCCGTACACGATCATCGTCTACCCGCTGGTGTTCCTGTTCCTGATCCGGCTCTGGTCGGTGTCGCACGTGCACGGCTTCGTGACGCCGGCCGACTTCGTCCGGGCCCGGTTCGGCTCGCCGACGCTGGCGCTGCTGGTGGCGATCACCGGGATCGTCGCCACGATGCCCTACATCGCGCTGCAGCTCGTCGGCATCGAGGCCGTGCTGAAGGCCATGGGCGTGAACGGCCACTGGCCGCTCGTCATCGCGTTCACGATCCTCGCGGCCTACACCTACCAGTCCGGGCTGCGGGCGCCCGCGCTCATCGCGTTCGTCAAGGACGTGCTGATCTACCTGGTCATCATCGTCGCGGTGCTGTACATCCCGGCGAAGCTCGGCGGCTGGGGCGACATCTTCGACGCGGCGAAGGCCAAGTTCGACGCGACGCCCGCGCCCGGCGACGGCATCACGATCGCCGGCAGCGGCCAGCTGAACTACGCGATGCTCGCGCTCGGGTCGGCGATGGCGCTGTTCCTCTACCCGCACAGCGTGACCGGCGTGCTGGCGAGCCGGAACCGCAACGTGATCAAGCGGAACATGGCGGCGCTGCCCGCCTACAGCTTCGTGCTGGGCCTCATCGCGCTGCTCGGCTACATGGCGATCGCGGCGGACGTGAAGCCGATCAGCACCGACGGCAAGCCGGACGGCAACACCGCCGTCCCGGTGCTGTTCGACCACATGTTCCCCGACTGGTTCGCCGGGGTGGCGTTCGCCGCCGTCGGCATCGGCGCGCTGGTCCCGGCGGCGATCATGTCGATCGCGGCGGCGAACCTGTTCACCCGCAACATCTACAAGGAGTACATCCGGCGGGACGCCACCCCGAAGCAGGAGGCCGCGGTCAGCAAGGTGGTCTCGCTGATCGTCAAGGCCGGCGCGGTGGCCTGCATCCTCGCATTGGACCCGCAGTTCTCCATCGACCTGCAGCTCATCGGCGGCGTGATCATCCTGCAGACGCTGCCGTCGGTCGGGCTCGGGCTGATGACCCGCTGGTTCCACCGCGGCGCGCTGATCGCGGGCTGGGCCGGCGGCATGCTCGCCGGGCTGTGGATGCTGTACCAGATCCCGAACCCGGCGAAGGGCAAGGAGCACTTCGGCGGGTCGGCCTACCCGCTCAGCGACCTCGGCCTCGACACCAAGACGACGATCTACGCCGGCGTGCTGGCGCTCGTCGTCAACGTCGCGGTCGCGGCGATCGGCACGCTGGTGTGCCGGGCGGCGAAGCTGGCGGACGGCGCGGACACGACCCGCGCGCACGACTACTTCGCCGACGAGGGCGACCCGAAGGTCAAGGAGCTCGACCTCACCGGGACCACCTGACCGTCCGTCCCCGCGGCACGCGGCCCGCGGCGGCGCCTCCCGGGCGCCCGCCGCGGGCCGTGCGCGCGCTGCCGAGTGGTTCACCACCCTCGCCTACAGGGGCCCGCATCTTCGACGGGCCCGACGAGGTGCACGTGACGACGACCGCGCGGCGCGCCCGTCAAGTTCTCCGCGCTGGCCGGAGGCGGCCGGACGGCGGGGCCTGCGGCTTCGCCGGTGACCGGATCAGGCGCCGGGGCGCACCAATCTTTTAGGTTACTTTCCTATTCATTGGCGCGCCGACCCGGCTCCTGCCGGTCCCCCCACCGTCCCGTGGAGAACGGTATTCGCAGCATGAACCCGAGAACTCGATACGCGGCCGGGCTGTCGGCCGCCGCGCTCACCGCCGCGCTCGCGGCGGCCGTCACGCCGGGCTCGGCGTCGGCGGCCTGCCATCCGGACGCCCGCGACCTCCTGGTCACCTACCAGCCGGTCGACCACACCGTCGCCGACGCGCAGTACCACCTCGCGCGGCTCACCATCGCCAACGGCGACGACCGCTGCGCGTTGGGCGCGGACGGCTGGGCGATGTACTTCAACGCCGTCCGCCGTCCCGCCGCCGTGCTCGACGGCGCGGCGGGCGACACCGCCCGCGCGCAGCTCGCGAGGCAGGGCCTCGCCGTGGCCCGCGCGGACGCCGCGCGCAGCGGCGACTTCTACACGCTCAAGCCCGCCGCCGGGTTCGCGCCCGTCGCGCCCGGCGAGCGGCGCGCGATCGACATCAACGTCGAGCTGTGGGCGGTGCACAAGTCCGACGGCCCCGCCGGGTGGACGATCCGGTTCGGCGGGGGCCGGCCGGCGTGGGTGCCCGCGCGGAACCTGCTCGACCCGGCCGACCCGAAGCAGACCACCGCGTTCTCCGGCGACCACCGGCCGGTCGAGACGGCGGCGACCCGCTACGCGGCGAACACGTCCCCGAAGACGGATCTCACGCTGCGGCAGAGCCTCGTCCCGCAGCCGCTGTCGGCGGCGGAGTCGGGCGGGACGGTCGCGCTCGGCGGCCTCTCGCGCGTCTCGGCGCCGCGGGCCCTGCGCGGCGAGGCCGGCTACCTGCGCTCCGCGCTGCGGGACGTCGCGCGGGGACGCGGCGCGCCCGTCTCGCTGAGCGTGGACCCGCGGCTGGACGTCGACCGCGACGGCGCGCCCGACCCCGAGGGCTACACGCTCACCACGACCGGGCAGGGCGTGCGGATCGTCGGCGCCGACCGGGCCGGGGTGCTGTACGGGATCCAGACGCTGCGGCAGCTCGTCCCCGCGGCCGACTACAAGGCGGCGGCGGGCGGCGACCGCCCGGCGTCGGTGGCCGTCCCCCGCGCCCGGATCGCCGACGCGCCGCTGTTCGGCTACCGGGGCCTGCAGCTCGACGTGGGGCGCCACTTCGAGACCAAGCGGACCGTCCAGAAGTTCCTCGACCTGATGAGCTTCACCAAGCTCAACAGGCTGCACCTCGGGCTGACCAACGACGAGGGCTGGCGGCTGGAGATCCCGGGTATGCCCGAGCTGACCGGCTTCGGCTCCAAACGGGAGTTCGACCTCGCGGAGACGGGCGCGCTGCACCAGGGCATGGGGTCGGCCGGCGACCTCGGCCCGGGCGACGGGATCTCCGGCAAGGCGGGCAGCGAGACCGAGGCCAACCTCGGGGTCCGGCCCGCCTACCAGGGCTACGAGCAGAGCACCGCCAACTTCGTCGGCAAGGGCGGCGGCTTCTACTCCGTGCGGGACTTCGAGGACATCCTGCGGTACGCCGCCGAGCGGCACATCGAGGTCGTCCCCGAGCTGAACTTCCCGGCCCACGCCCGCGCCGCCGTCCAGTCGATGGAGCGCCGCTACCGGCGGACGCACGACGACACCTACCGGCTGCTCGACCCGGGCGACACCAGCGAGCACGTCAGCGTCCAGTACTACAACGACAACCTCGCCAACCCGTGCCTCGGCAGCACCTACGCGTTCCTCGACAAGGTCGTGTCCGAGGTGGCGAAGATGTACCGGAGCGCGGGCATCCCGCTGAACCGGATCAACCTCGGCGGCGACGAGCCGCCCGGCCCGCCCGAGGGCTGGTGGTCCGGATCGCCCGCGTGCGCGAGCAACCCGGCGACCGCCGGCAAGTCCGGTGAGGAGCTCAAGGAGCTGTTCTTCACCCGGTGGAACGGCATCGCGCACAAGTACGCGCCGTACACCGCCGGATGGGAGGACATCACCGACCCGACCCGCTCGTTCCGCCTCAAGGGGTTCAGCCCGCTGCCGTGGCAGAACGTCTGGGGCTGGGGCCGGGAGGACTGGGCGTACCGGTTCGCCAACGAGGGCACCCCGGTCATCCTCGCCCACGCGACCAACCTCTACATGGACCTCGCCTACAACAAGGACCCGGACGAGCCCGGCTACTACTGGGCCGCGTACGTGGACGAGAAGTCCACGTTCACCTACCAGCCGTTCAACGTGTACGCGAACGCCACCGAGGACCGCTGGGGCAACCCCGTCACGCCGAACCCGTCCTGGACGAAGCTGACCCCCGAAGGCCGCAAGAACATCCTCGGCCTGGAAGCGCAGCTGTGGGGCGAGAACGGCAAGCCGCCGGAGATCCGCGAGTACCAGGCGTTCCCCAAGCTCCTCGGCGTCGCCGAGCGGGCCTGGAACCGCGACACCCCCGCCCCGGCCGAGATGGACGCGGCCTGGAACGTCTTCACCAACACCCCTCGGCCAGAAGACGTTCCCGCTCCTGTCCTTCTACCAGCCGGTCGGGCTGGACGACTCGGGCGTGAACTACCGCGTCCCGCCGCCCGGCGCGAAGGTCTCCGGCGGGATGCTCGCGGCGAACGTCCGCGACCCGGGCATGGCCGTCGAGTACTCCACGGACGGCGCGCACTGGCTGCCGTACACCGGCCCCGTGCGGGTCGGCGAGTACGCGCTGGCCCGGACCCGCAGCGCCGACGGCCGCACCAGCCGCGTCTCGCCGGCCGGCGTCCCCGGCTGGCGGAGCGGCGCCTCCTACGAGCCCGGCGCCCTGGTGACCCACCGGGGCGAGCTGTTCCGGGCGACGCGTCCGGGCACCGGCGGGGAGCCCGGACCGCCGCGCGGCGGCTGGACCCTCCTCCGGTAGCCGCGCGGGCCCGCGGTCCGGCCGTCTCCTCCGCGGACGGCCGGGCCGCCGGGCGCGTCCGTGCCTTGGCCACCGGCCGCGGCGCCGCCACGAACACCGGGCGCGGCGCCGCGGGCGCCGGACGCGGCGGCGGGCAGTCCGCCGAGGACCAGGTCGACGAGCCCGTCCACGACGGCCTCGCGCGGCACCTCCGCGGCGTGGTCGAGCCACCAGTCGCCGGCGGTCTGCACCATGCCGACGATCGCGTGGCCCCACACGTAGGCGCGGGTGCGGTCCGCCATCTCGCCCTCGGCGATCATCACCTCGGCCAGCTCCCGGCTCACGTCGCGGATCATCGTGCTCATCGCGCTGTGCGTGGCGGTGTCCTCGGCGCTCGCCCGGTGCATCAGGAACCGGTACAGGTTGAGGTTCTTGGAGATCGTGGCCAGGTAGGTGTCGATGGTGGAGCGGGTCCGGTCGCGGACCGGCTCGTCGCGGGAGAACTCGTCCCGGATGCCCTCGATCAGCTTGCGCGTGTGCCGCTCCGCGAGGGCCTGGTAGAGGCCGCTCTTGTCGCCGAAGTGGCGGTAGAGGATCGGCTTGCTGATCCCCGCCTCGGCGGCGATCGCGGCCATGGACGCCTCCGGCCCCTCCCGCTGGATGACCCGGTCGGCGGCCTCCAGCAGGGCGCGGCGGCGGCCGGGATCGCGCCGCGCTCCCGGCTTGCCCGCCGCAGTCGTCATGGAAAGCACGCTATCGGGGGTGTTACCCGGTGACAACACCGGTATCACCGACTGACAACCGCGCCCCCGCCCGGCGGCGTCCGGGCGACGCCGGAACCGCCGCCGGGCGCGGGGCGGGCGCTACCGGACCGGGAGGCCGGTGATGGAGCGGCCGATGACCAGGCGCTGGATCTCCGAGGTGCCCTCGAAGATCGTGAAGATCTTGGAGTCACGGTGCATACGCTCGACCGGGTACTCGCGGGTGTAGCCGTTGCCGCCGAGGATCTGGATGGCCTCTTCGGTGACGTAGACCGACATCTCGCTGGCCATCAGCTTGGCCATCGAGCCCTCGGCGTTCGCGAAGTCCTTGCCGGTGCGCGCCATCCAGGCGGCGCGCCACACCATGAGGCGCGCGGCGTCCAGGCGGGTCTTCATGTCGGCGAGCTTGAAGGCGACGGCCTGGAAGTCGCCGATCTTGCGGCCGAACTGCTCGCGCTCCCGCGCGTACTGCAGGGCGTAGTCGTAGGCGGCGCGGCCCACGCCGAGCGCCATCGCGCCGACGGACGGGCGGGTCGTCTCGAACGTCTTCAGCGCGGCCTGGCCCTTGGAGCTCTTGCCCTCGCGGGTGCGGGCGATGCGCTCGTCGAACTTCTCCTTGCCGCCGACGATCAGGTGCGAGGGGACGCGCACGCCGTCCAGGATCACCTCGGCGGTGTGGGAGGCGCGGATGCCGTGCTTCTTGAACTTCTGGCCCTGCTTCAGGCCGGGGGTGTTCGGCGGGATGATGAAGCTGGCCTGGCCGCGGCTGCCGAGCTCGGGGTGCACCGACGCCACGACGACGTGGACGTCGGCGATGCCGCCGTTGGTCGCCCAGGTCTTGGTGCCGTTCAGCACCCACTCGTCCTTGGCCTCGTCGAAGACGGCGCGGGTGCGGATGGAGCCGACGTCGCTGCCGGCGTCGGGCTCGGACGCGCAGAACGCGCCGAGCTTGACGTCGTCGGCGCTGCCGAACATCTGCGGCACCCACTCGGCGGTCTGCTCGGGGGTGCCGACGGCGGCGACGGACGCGGCGGCGAGGCCGGTGCCCACGATCGACAGCGCGATGCCCGCGTCGCCCCAGAACAGCTCCTCGAACGCCACCGGGATGCCGAGGCCGGTCGGCTCCAGCCACTGGGTGGCGAAGAAGTCGAGGGAGTAGATGCCGACCTTGGACGCCTCCTGGATCAGCGGCCAGGGGGTCTCCTCGCGCTCGTCCCACTCCTGCGCCGCGGGGCGGATGACGTCCCTGGCGAACTCGTGCACCCAGTCCCTGACCTCGCGAACGTCCTCGCTGGGCTCCAGCGAGAACGGCGTCTGCTCCGCGCTCGTCATGATTAATTCGACCCTTTCTCCAATATCGCTGTTACCAACGGTAGCACCACCAGGCGTTACCGTGGGTAACACCGTGGCCGGAGTCACAGGCCGGTCACCGGGTGCCCGGGGAGAAGGAGCGCGCGGCGGCGTAGCCGGGCACCTCGGCCATCGGCGGGCGCTCCCCCACGGCGACGTCGGTGGTGCGGGCGTCATGGCCGTCCGCGCCGCGGTGGAATCGGGTGAGCGCGGTGGAGGGGGCCTCCAGCGGGATCATCCGGCCGTGCCGCTCCAGCCGCGACCAGGCCGTCTGCATGATCTGCCCGGACATCGCGCCGAGCGCCTCGGTGGACTGGTGGGCGTGCACCCGGCGGCCGAGGTCCACCTGCGCGATCGCGTCCAGCCCGGCGTGCTGGTAGACGTCCAGCAGCAGGCCGAGCTCCACGCCGTAGCCGGTGACGAACGGCAGCCGCTCCAGCAGCGCGCGCCGGCCCGCGTACTCGCCGCCGAGCGGCTGCATGACACCGGCGAGCAGCGGCCAGTGCATGTTGATCAGGGGGCGGGCGACCAGCTCGGTGACCCGGCCGCCGCCGCCCTCGACGCGCCGCTCGCCGTCCACCAGCGGGCGGTCGTAGCAGCCCTTCACGTAGCCGACGGCCGGATCGGCCAGCAGCGGGCCGAGCAGCCCGGTGACGTAGGACGAGGTGAACTCGCGCAGGTCGGCGTCGATGAAGACCAGCAGGTCGCCGGACGTGGCGTACAGGGACTTCCACAGCGCCTCGCCCTTGCCGGACATGCGGCCGAGACCGGGCAGGACGGCGTCCTGCGCGACCACCTCGGCGCCCGCCGCCGCGGCGACGGCGGCGGTCCGGTCGGTGGAGCGGGAGTCGACCACGACGATCTCGTCCACGAGCGGGATCCGCTCGACCAGGTCGGTCCGGATGGCCGCGACGATGGCGCCGACCGTGGCCTCCTCGTCACGCGCGGGCAGCACGACGCTGATCCCGGTGTCGCCCTTGGCGTCGAGCAGGAGGCGCGGCGGCCAGTCGGCCGCCGTGCTGGTGCGGCGGGCCAACCACGACGCGACATCGGGCAGCACGCGCTCTCCCTCCCCTCTGGCCGTCCCGGACGGAACGCCCCCTCACTAACAGGGAACGCCAAATCCTCCCAGATCATTCACCGGTGGGACGGGAGGGAACGAACCGACCCGAAGAGTTGACGCGGGCGCAACACACCCGTCATTCGGCGGCGTGCTTGTCGAGGAACTCGTAGACGTCGGCGTCGTCCACGCCGGGGAACGCGCCGGGCGGCAGGACCGACAGGACGTGCGAGTGCGCGCGCGCCGACGGCCAGGCCATGCCCTCCCAGCGGTCCGACAGCTCCTTCGGGGGCCGCTGGCAGCAGTCGCCGTCCGGGCAGGCCGACTTGACCCGCCGGGTCGTCTCCCGGCCGCGGAACCAGCGCGAGTCCTCGAACCGGACGCCCAGCGTGATCGCGAAGTCGCGCTCGTGGCTCGGGTCTATGTGCGACAGGCACCAGTACGTCCCGTTGGGGGTGTCGGTGTACTGGTAGTAGACGGAGAAGCGGTCCGCGGCGCCGAACACGTGCCGGCCGGCCCATTCGCGGCACATCCGCTGGCCCTCGATCGCGCCGTCCTCGTCCTGCGGGAACGCGAGGCCGTCGTTGGCGTACGCCTTGTAGATGGTGCCGTTCTCGTCGTTCTTGGTGAAGTGCAGCTGCAGCCCGAGGTGGTGGGTCGCGATGTTGGTGAAGCGGTGCGCGGCCATCTCGTAGGAGACGGAGAAGACGTCCGCCAGGTCCTCCACGGACAGCTCCCGCGCCGCCTTGGCCTCCTGGAGGAAGGGCACGACGCTGCGCTCGGGCATCAGGATCGCCGCGCCGAAGTAGTTGGCCTCCACGCGCTGGCGCAGGAAGTCGGCGAAGTCGCGCGGCTGGTCGTGGTCGAGCGCGATGTGCCCGAGGGTCTGCAGCAGGATCGTCCGCGGCGTGTGCATGCCGAGCTGCTCGCGCTCCAGGTAGATCCGCCGGTTGCGCAGGTCGGTGACGGACCGGACGGAGCGCGGCAGGTCCTGCACGTACTGGAGGCTGAAGCCGAAGTGGCCGACCAGCGTCATCAGCAGGCCCTGCGACACGGCGCCGCGCCGGTACCCGACGGCGTCGAGGGTCTGCGCGGCGACCCGCTCGATCTCCGGGAAGTGGTTGCCGCGCTCGTGCATCTGGCGGCGCAGCTCGGCGTTGGCCTTGCGCGCCTCCTCGGGGCTCGCGGTGGGCTTGGTGCGGCTGCGCTTCAGCTCCCCGTACAGCGCGAGGATGTGCTCGATCACCTCGTTCGGCATCCGCTTGCCGACCTTGAGGTGCGACAGCCCGAGCGTCCGGTACAGCGGGTCGCGCTGGGCCTCCTCCAGCTGGATCTCCAGCTGGGCGCGGCGGCTCGGCGGCTGCCGGCGCAGCAGCTCCTCCACCGGGCACTCCAGCGCGGCGGCCAGCGACTGCAGCAGCGACAGTTTCGGCTCGCGGCGCCCGTTCTCCAGCAGCGACAACTGGGACGGGGCGCGGCCGACCCGCTCGCCGAGCTCCGAGAGCGTCAGCCCGCGGCCGCGCCGCAGGTGCCGGAGCCGCTGCCCGAAGGTGACGAGGTCTACGTCGCTCGTCAAGTTGAGGGGTTCTTCTTGTCGCAAGGTCGTCACGGCTTCATCGTACAGGAAATTTCGCACTTCTTTCGTTACTCGCGAGTTCATTAGGGGGTTGCGACCGGGGCATAGTCGTTGCAAGCACCCAGGGGACGACACGGAAGGGCAACATCATGAGCGACAGTCGCCTCAAGGGCGCAGCCGAGGAGCTGCAGCGACAGTGGGAGACCGACGCCCGCTGGAAGGGCGTCGAGCGGACCTACACGGCCGAGGACGTCGTGCGGATCCGCGGTTCGGTCCAGGAGGAGCACACCCTCGCGCGCCTCGGCGCCGAGCGCCTCTGGAAGCTCCTGCACGAGGAGGACTACGTCCACTCCCTCGGCGCGCTGACCGGGCTGCAGGCCGTCCAGCAGGTCAAGGCCGGCCTCAAGGCCATCTACCTGTCCGGCTGGCAGGTCGCGGCGGACGCCAACCTGGCGGGCCAAACCTACCCGGACCAGAGCATCTACCCGGCGAACTCGGTCCCGGCCGTGGTCCGCCGCATCAACAACGCGCTGCTGCGCGCCGACCAGGTGCAGTGGGCCGAGGGCGAGGGCGACACGCACTTCCTCGCCCCGATCGTGGCCGACGCCGAGGCCGGCTTCGGCGGCGTGCTGAACGCCTTCGAGCTGATGAAGGGCATGATCGCCGCGGGCGCCGCGGGCGTGCACTGGGAGGACCAGCTGGCCTCCGAGAAGAAGTGCGGGCACCTCGGCGGCAAGGTCCTCATCCCGACCTCGCAGCACATCAAGACCCTCAACACCGCCCGCCTCGCGGCGGACATCTCCAACGTCCCCTCACTGATCATCGCGCGGACCGACGCCGAGGCCGCGACCCTGATCACGACGGACGTGGACGAGCGCGACCGCGAGTTCACCACCGGCGAGCGCACCGCCGAGGGCTTCTACCGGGTCCGCAACGGCATCGAGCCCTGCATCGCCCGCGCCAAGGCCTACGCGCCGTACTCCGACCTCATCTGGATGGAGACCGGCACCCCGGACCTGGAGCAGGCCCGCAAGTTCGCCGAGGCGGTCAAGGCCGAGTACCCCGACCAGATGCTCGCCTACAACTGCTCGCCGTCCTTCAACTGGAAGGCGCACCTGGACGACGCGACCATCGCCAAGTTCCAGCGCGAGCTCGGCCACATGGGCTTCAAGTTCCAGTTCATCACGCTGGCCGGCTTCCACGCGCTCAACTACGGCATGTTCGACCTGGCCCACGGCTACGCCCGCGAGGGCATGACCGCCTACGTCGACCTGCAGGAGCGCGAGTTCGCGGCGGCCGAGAAGGGCTTCACCGCGGTCAAGCACCAGCGCGAGGCCGGCACCGGCTACTTCGACATGGTCAGCACCGCGATCGCGCCCGACTCCTCCACCACGGCCCTGAAGGGCTCCACGGAAGAGGGCCAGTTCCACTGATCCGCCCGGGCCGGCCGCGCCCCCGGCACGGCCGGCCCGTCCTTCCCGCACCACCCCCTAGGCCCCGAAGGCCCCCGCGTCCCTACACCCGCGGGGGCCTTCCGGTGTCCGCGGGCCCCGCCCGGCCCCGCCCGATCGCCCCCGGCCGCCCCGCCCATCCGGCCACATGCGGCAAGGCACCTCGACAACGCCCGATAATCGGCGCATCGTGAGCGCGCTAGTTGATCACTCTCGGAGAGGATCCCTGATGGCGCGTCACCCCCGGTCCATCCGGTCCCGGGCGATCCCCGGCCGGATGCTGCCGATCGCCGCCGCCGCCGTGTGCGTCGTCGCGCTGGCCCCCGCGGCCGCCGCGGACGCCGCCGGGCACCACGGGCGCTTCACCCCCGGCGCCCCCGGAGTGGGCGACCCCTACTTCCCGCTGGAGGGCAACGGCGGCTACGACGTCGCGCACTACTCGCTCGACCTCAGCTACGACCCCGACCACGACCAGCTCGACGGCACCGTGACCATCACCGCGCGGGCCACCCAGAACCTGTCGCGGTTCGACCTGGACCTGTCCGGCATGGACGTGGAGCGGATCTGGGTCGGCGGGCAGCGGGCCGACTACCGGCGGCAGGGCCAGGAACTGATCATCACGCCGCGGCGCGGACTGCGGAAGGGGTCGGTGTTCCGGACGGTCGTCAGGTACGGCGGCGTCCCGCAGACCATCGTCGGCTCCCCGATCGTGTTCGGCTCCCCGTACGGGTTCCTGCACACCCCCGACGGCGCGTTCGTCGGCGGCGAGCCGAACGGCGCCCGCACCTGGTTCCCGGTCAACGACCACCCGAGCGACAAGGCGACCTACGACTACACGATCCGGGTGCCGGAGGGCCTGACGGCCGTCGCCAACGGGCGCCTGACCGGGCACGGCGGCGCCACCGCCGCGTTCAGCCGGCGTCCCGGCAAGACCCGCGCCGAGGTGTTCCGCTGGCGCGAGGACAGCCCGATGGCGAGCTACCTCACCACGATCGACATCGGCAAGTGGGTCGTGAAGCAGGGCCGCACGCCGGGCGGCGTCCCCAACTACACGGCGGTCGACCCCGTCCTGCTCCAGAACCAGCCGGACGCCGTGGACTTCTTCTACGGCACCACCGGCGAGGTCACCGACATGTGGTCGAAGGCGTTCGGGCGCTACCCGTTCGGCGGCACCGGCGCGATCGCCGACGACGCCCGCTTCGAGGGGCAGCCGCTCGGGTTCTCGCTGGAGACGCAGAGCAAGCCCGTGTACTCGGCGGTGCGCAGCACCGGGACGATCGCGCACGAGCTGGCGCACCAGTGGTTCGGCGACGCGGTGTCCCCGGCGCAGTGGAAGGACGTCTGGCTCAACGAGAGCTTCGCGACCTGGGCCGCCTGGTACTACACCGAGCTGAAGGGCGGGCGGAGCGTCCCCGACGCGGCCCGCGCCACCTACGCCGCCCGCCCGTTCCCCGACCGCGAGGGCCGGCCGTTCTGGTCGGTGCTGACGGCCGACCCGCAGCGCGACACCATGTTCAACGACCGCGTCTACAACGGCGGCGGCATGATGCTGCAGTTCCTCCGGGAGAAGATGGGCGACGACGCGTTCCTCACCCTGCTGCGGACCTGGTACGCCACGCACAAGTACGGCAACGCGCGGACCGAGCAGTTCACCTCGCTCGCGCAGCGGATCGCCGGGCAGGACCTGAGCACGTTCTTCGACGACTGGCTCTACTCCCCCATCAAGCCCGAGATCCCGCAGGACTGACCCGCCCGTGCGGACCGGCCCCCGGCGCCCCGCCGGGGGCCGGTTCTGTGGCGGATTACGTGGTAAGCGGTGTCTCGCCACCCTAGGATTCCGGCAAGTGGGGGTTCTTCCGTGGGTGTGGTGGTACGGCTTCCGCCGGCACACCTCGTACCCGCTCGGCTCGCTGACCGAGTCCCTGACCAACACCCTGTTCGGCTTCATGCGCGCCTACGTCCTGCTCGCGCTGTGGAACGTCCGGCCCTCGCTCGGCGGGTACGACGCCGCCGACGCCGTCACCTTCTGCTTCCTCACCCAGGCGCTGATCGGGCCCGTGCAGGTCTTCGGCGGGATGGACCTCACCGAGCGCATCCGCAACGGGGACGTGGCGATCGACCTGTACCGCCCGGTCGGGCTGCAGGGCTGGTGGCTCGCCGACGACCTCGGCCGCGCGGCGGGCTCCCTGCTGCTGCGCGGCGGCCCGCCGCTGGTCGCGGGCGCCCTGGTCTTCCCGTTCCGCGTCCCCGGCCCCGCGCACCTCGCCGCGTTCGCGGTGGCGCTGGTCCTCGCGGTGACGGTGAGCTTCGGGCTGCGCTACCTGGTGGCGCTCGGGATGTTCTGGCTGCACGACGACCGCGGCCTGCAGGCCGTCACGCTCGTGATGTCGCTGTTCTTCTCCGGCATGATCCTGCCGCTGGTCGTCTTCCCGGGAAGGCTCGGCGACATCGCGCAGGCGCTGCCGTGGTCCGCGCAGATCCAGGTGCCGGCGGACGTGTTCCTCGGCCGGCACACCGGCGCCGGGCTGCTCGGCGCGCTGGCGTTCCAGGCGGCCTGGGCCGCGGCGCTGCTCGGCGCGGGGGCGCTGCTGACGCGCGCCGCCCGGCGGAAGCTGGTGGTGCACGGTGGCTGACGCCGCGGGGGCCGGGACGGTCCGCATGTACGGGCTGCTGGCCTGGACGTGGATCCGCGCGGCCGCGCAGTACCCGGTGTCGATGGTGCTCCTCGCCCTCACCACGGCGGCCGTCACCGGGCTGGACGTGGCCGCGATCGTGCTGCTGTTCGCGCACGCGCCGCGCATCGCCGGGTTCGGCGCCCCCGAGGTGCTGTTCCTCTACGGCACCTCCGCGCTGTCCTTCGGGATCTCCGACATCCTGCTCGGCACCACCGAGCGGCTCGGGCACCACGTCCGGCAGGGCACCCTCGACGCGATGCTGGTGCGGCCGGTGAGCCCGCTCGTCCAGGTCGCGACGGAGGAGTTCTCGCCGCGCCGGTTCGGCAAGCTCGTCCCGGCGGTCACCGTGCTGGTGTACGCGATCGCGGCGGCGGACGTCGCGTGGACGCCGGGCCGGATCGCGATGGTCCCGGTCATGGTGCTGTCCGGGGCGGCGATCTTCGGCGGGCTGTGGGTGCTGACCGGCGCGGTGCAGTTCGTGCTGATCGACGTCCACGGCGCGGGCAAGTCGGTGACCTACGGCGGCGCGTTCCTCACCCAGTACCCGATGACCGTGTTCGCCCGCGACTTCGTGCGCGGCGTGACGTTCATCGTGCCGCTGGCGTTCGTCAACTGGCAGCCCGCGCTGTACGTCCTGGACCGCCCCGACCCGCTCGGGCTGCCCGCGGCGGCGCGGTTCGCCTCGCCGGCGGTCGCCGTGCTGGTGTGCGCGCTCGGCGCGGCGGCGTGGCGGGCGGGGCTGCGGCACTACCGATCGACAGGGAGCTGATGCCGGTGCCGATGATCGAGGCCGCGGACGTCGTCAAGTCGTTCACCGTCCGGGCGCGCGCGGGCGGCCTGCGCCGCACCCGCCGGACCGTGCGCGCGGTGGACGGCGTGTCGTTCACCGTCGAGCCGGGCGAGTTCGTCGGGTACCTCGGCCCGAACGGGGCCGGGAAGTCCACCACGATCAAGATGCTGACCGGGATCCTCACCGCGTCGTCCGGGCGGCTGCGGGTCTGCGGGCTGGACCCGTCGCGGCGCCGCACCTCGCTCGCGCGCCGGCTCGGGGTGGTGTTCGGGCAGCGCACCACCCTGTGGTGGGACCTGCCGCTGCGCGACAGCCTCGCCCTCGTCCGGCGGCTGTACCGGGTGGAGGCGGCGGCGCACCGGGCCCGGCTCGCCGAGCTGACCGCGCTGCTGGAGCTGGAGCCGTTCCTGGACACCCCGGTCCGGCAGCTCAGCCTCGGCCAGCGGATGCGCGGCGACCTCGCCGCCGCGCTGCTGCACGACCCGGAGCTGCTCGTGCTGGACGAGCCGACGATCGGCCTGGACGTCGTGAGCAAGGCGACCGTCCGCGACTTCCTGGAGCGGATCAACGCCGAGCGCGGCACCACGATCCTGCTGACGACGCACGACCTCGGCGACATCGAGCGGCTCTGCCGCCGCGTCATGATCATCGACCACGGGCGGCTCGCGTTCGACGGCGGGCTGGACGCGCTGCGCCGCACGGTGGCCGCCGACCGGCTGCTGGTCGTCGAGCTGGCCCGGCCGGGCCCGCCGATCCGGCTGGACGGGATCGAGGCCGAGCGGGTCGAGGGGCCGCGGCAGTGGCTGCGGCTGCCGCGCTCGGCGAACGCGGCCGCGGTCATCGCCGAGCTGGCCCGGGCCCACGAGATCCGCGACATCGCGCTGCGCGAGTCCGGGATCGAGGAGGTCCTCGCCGCGCTCTACCGGGGCGACCACGCGTACTGGTGCTCCGGGCGGCCGGTGGCGCCGTAGCGCAGCGTCACCACGACCCGCCCGGCCTGCGCGAGCGCGGCCAGGTACCGCTGGGCGGTGGCGCGGGACACGCCGACCTCGTCGGCGATCTCGGCGGCGGAGCGGGGCGCGTCCGCGCGGCGCAGCGCGTCGCCGACCAGCCGCGCCGTCACCGGCGACTGCCCCTTCGGCGGCGGCGCCTGCCCGTGCAGCGGCGCGTACAGCGCGCGGACGGCGCCGTCCAGCGCGGCCTGGGACAGCTCGCCGTCCCCCGACAGCGCCTCCCGGTAGCGGGCGTAGGCGGTGAGCCGCGCGCCGAGCGCGGCGGCGGTGAACGGCTTGATCAGGTAGTGCAGGGCGCCGCGGCGCAGCGCCTCCCGCACGGCTCCGGGGTCGGCCGCCGCCGTCGCCATGATGACGTCGGCGTCCAGCTCGGGCAGCAGGGCCAGGCCGGAGGCGTCCGGCAGGTACACGTCCAGCAGGACGAGGGCGGGCGCCAGGTCGGCCGCCATGGACCGGGCCTGCGCGGCGGTGTGCGCGAGCCCGGCGACGGCGAAGCCGCGCACCGCCGCCACGAACTTCGCGTGGACCTGCGCCACCCGGAAGTCGTCGTCCACCACGAGAACGTCGATCACCGCACCGCTCACCTGACCGCCTCCGCTCCGAGCACTCCGGGGATCCGCGCGACCGCCACGGCCCCGCCCCCGCCGGGCCCGCCCGTCCCGGCGGCGACGAACGCCACGTCGCC